>DATHQS010000252.1:0-2499 GCA_035482455.1 Candidatus Acidiferrales bacterium
CGGTGGTCAAAAAATTTAGCGACGCGGGCATCGCCGTGACCAGCACCGGAATGATCGAGCTGCCGAACGACGAGGCCGTTGTCCGCAAGGCGCTCGAGAATGTGCGCGCGGCCGGGCTCAAGACCTTTTGCGGCTGGTTGAAGCAGACCGATTCTCTGCCCTTGCTGGACAAGCTGGTGAAGGAATACGACCTCAAGGTGGCAATCCATAATCACGGCCCCACCGAGGCGCTGGCGACCGGCATGGATGTCTGGAAGGCGGTGCAACCGTTTGATCAACGCATCGGCCTTTGTCTGGATGTCGGCCATGGTTTTCGTGCCGGTGAAAATGCGGCTGAAACCATCCGCCAGTGCAACGCCCGGATTTATGAGGTGCACTTGCGAGATACGGCGGAGGCCGGCGGCACCATGAAGGATCCGCAACCGGTCATCATCGGGCACGGGCTCCTCGATTTTCACTCCATCATCGCCGCACTGGTGGAAGTTAAGTATCTGTTTCAGGCCGAGTTTGAATACGAAAAGAAGGAGGAGGACCGCGTCCCCGGCCTCGCGGAATCGGTCGGCTATGTCCGCGGCCTGCTCGCGGGATTGGCCGCCTGAACGAATCGTAATGATGAAAATGTCCCCGTCCAGCCTGGTTTTGACGGCATTGCTCACCCTGGCCGGCCCTTTGATGGCGCAGAAAGGGGTTGATCTGGAAAGCGAACTGCCATCGGACGCACACCATTTAAAGATCGGTGATGCCGCGCCGGATTTTTCCCTGAAAGGTGTGGATGGCAAGATATACTCGCTCGCCGATTTCAAGGATTCGCCGGTGCTGATGGTGGTTTTTCTGTCGGATCATTGTCCCTATTCGCACGCTGCCGAGACGCGCCTGTTGCCGCTGGTCGCTGAAATGAAATCACGCGGCCTGGGTGTGGTCGCGATCATGCCAAACAACCCCGATTCCATGTCCATCGGCGAACTGGGCTACACCAAATATGGCGACAGCTATGAGGACATGAAGCTCTACGCGAAAGAGCAAGGCTTCACCTTTCCGTACCTTTACGACGGTGACAAGCAGACCACCCCGAAGGCTTACGGTTGCCTTTGCACACCGGAAGTGTACCTGTTCGACCGCGACCGCAAGCTGTGTTACATGGGCCGTTTTGATGATTCGCGCTTTGCCGAAACCAACACGGTGCATTCGGCCGATACCCGCAATGCGTTGGAAGAGATGCTGGCCGGCAAGACGGTGACCACGCCCCTGACCAAACCCTTCGGCTGCTCGACCAAATGGATCGAAAACAAGGCCGCGTTGATCCAAGTGGACGAAAAAATGTATGGCGCGCCGGTCGTGTTGGAATCCATTGATATCACCAACCTCGCCGCCCTGGTCCGCAACCCCACCAAAAAATTGCGGCTGATCAACCTCTGGGCGACCTGGTGCGTGCCGTGCGTCCAGGAATTCCCCGGCATCGTTTCCATCTCGCACCGCTTTGCCAACCGCGATTTTGAGGTCATCACCATCAGCGTGGACGACCCGAAAGATGAGGCGAAGGTGAAGCAATTCCTGGACAAGCAGCATGCGACCGTTCCGAACCGCGTACAACGCTCGCTCAAGGCGGAGGGCCGGCGCACGAACAACTATCTCTATGCCGGTGCCAGCATGGATGAACTGATGAAAACGATCGATCCCGCCGCGCCCGGACCGGTGCCCTACACGGTGCTCATCGCCCCCGGGGGAAAGATCCTTTATCACCGCGCCAACCAGGTCGATGTCGCCGGGCTTTCGGCAAAAATCGTGGATCAACTTGGCGCCTATTACAGCCAGTAACATTTTGAGTTCATCAACACCCAATGCCCAGCCGTGGTGGCAACTGTTCAACCGCTATCACTGGAGCGTGTTTGCCGTGGCATCGTTGGCGTGGCTTTTCGACTGCCTCGACCAGCAGGTGTTCAACCTCTCCCGCGACGGCGCGGTGGAGGACCTGCTCGGCGACAAATCCAAGGCCATCGAGCTGGCGGCCTACACCACGTCCTTTTTTCTCACCGGCTGGGCGGTCGGCGGCCTGATCTTTGGTTCGTTGGGCGACCGTTTTGGCCGGGCGCGCATACTGACCATTTCCATTCTCATCTACTCCGTCTGCACCGGCTTGTGTTCCTTTGTCACGAGTTATTACGGGTTTTGCGCCTGCGTTTTTTTCACCGGTCTTGGAGTCGGGGGCGTTTTTGGCCTGTCCGTGGCGTTGGTGGCAGACTCGGTTCCGGAAAAAAGCCGCGCGCCGGCGCTCGGCCTGCTGCAATCACTTTCCAGCTGGGGCAACATCTCGGCGGGTTTGATCGGAATGGGCATCGGAGTTTTGGCCGCCAGAAATGGCCTGCCCTTCGGTCTCAAGGCCTGGCAGGCGATGTTTCTCGCGGGGGCGGTGCCGGCGTTTCTCTGTGTGTTCGTGCTGGCGCGGCTGGCGGAGCCGGAAAAATGGGTGAAGGCCAAGGCGGAAGGGGTGAAGGCGGGAGT
>DATHQS010000253.1:0-5126 GCA_035482455.1 Candidatus Acidiferrales bacterium
GACATCGGCAAGATTGTGATGGCCTGGAGCTTCCCTGACCACTTTGCGGAGATCCACCGGCGCGCCCAGGCCGGCACGCAGCCCGTTTCCGAAATCGAGGACGAGGTTCTCGGTGTGAACCATTCCGAGCTCGGTGCGCTCTATCTCGAGCGTCATCGCCTGCCGGAACTCATGATCTACTCGGCGCGCTACCATCATTGCCCCGAGAAGGCCCCGCAATTCCGCCACGTCATCACCGCCGTGCAGGTCGCCGACCTCCTGTTGCGCAGCGAAGGCATCGGCAACAGCGGCGACTACGTTCCCGTCACGCGCGAACAATGTTTCTCCGCGCCCGTCTGGAACCTGCTCCTGGCCAACACGCCGTCCGCCGAGCACGCGCTGACCAAGGCCGCCATCTCCCGCACCCTCGAGCAGATCCCCGTCATGCTCGAAGGCATGGTTTGAACCTGCCGTTTCTGTCGCAAACTCACAGCAGTCTTCGGCACCGCGACTCAAGAGTTTTAAGCAACAGTCCAACTGCTGTTCCCTCTCCCAGCGGGAGAGGGTCAGGGTGAGGGAGAACGTGTCGCTCAACCACCAGGCACCTTTAGTTTGTTTTTGAAACGGCAACATTTTTTAATCAGTTCTAGTTTCCCGCCCACAGTTCCACGCCATTCTCCGCCAGTCGCTGGTTAAGCAACCCGATATGCTCCCGGTCACGCGTCTCCACCGTGCACAACACATGCACCCGTGAAAGGTCCGGCCCCGCAAAGGTCCGGTTATGCACGATCTCCGTCACATTCACTCCCGCATCCGCCAGCACGGATGACAGGTGCGCCAGGCTTCCCGGCCGGTCGTTCAGCAGGACGTCAAACCGGTAGATCCGCCCGTCCGCCGCCAGCCCGCGTTCCACCACCCGGCTGTGCGCCAGCGGGTCGATGTTCCCGCCCGTCAACAGCAGCACCACCTTCTTTCCCTTCAAGTCTGGCAGATGACCGTTCAACAACGCCGCCAGGCCCGCCGCGCCCGCGCCCTCGATGATGCACTTCTCCAATTCCGCCAGCCGCAAGATCGCCAGCGCCAGTTCCTCCTCCGAGACCTGCACCAGCCGCTGCACCAACGGCCGCGCGATCGCCAGCGCGTTGCGTCCCGCCTCCGTCACCGCCAACCCGTCCGCCAGCGTGAACTTCGTCGGCACACGCACCGGCGCGCCCGCCGCCAGCCCGGCCGCGAAACACGCCGCATTCGCCGGTTCCACGCCGATGATTTGCAGCTCCGGCTTCAGCGCCTGCCACACCGTCGCCACGCCCGCCAGCAATCCGCCGCCGCCCACCGGCACCAGCACCGCGTCCGCATCCGGCACCTGTTCCAGTATCTCGAACGCCAGCGTCCCTTGCCCCGCGATCACCTGCGGATCATCAAATGGATGGATGTATGTCAGCCGCCGTTCCTCCGCCAAGCGGTTCGCCTCGCGGCGCGCCTCGTCAAACGTGTCGCCGTGCAACACCACCGTCGCGCCGAACCGCCGGCACCGCGCCACCTTCACCAGCGGCGCAAACCGCGGCATAACGACCGTCACCGGCACGCCCAGCGCCCGGCCGTGCCACGCCAGCCCCAGCGCATGGTTCCCCGCCGACGCCGCAATCACTCCCGTGCGCGCCTGCTCCGGCGACAGTTGCGCCAGCGCGTTCCGCGCCCCGCGCTCCTTGAAGCTCCCTGTCCGCTGGAGAAACTCCTGTTTGCACCAGATGCGCGCGCCCGTCAACTCGCTCAGCGCCGCTGACTCCGTGCATTGCGTCACGTGCACCGCGCCGTTCAGGCGCGTCCGTGCCGCCACGACCTCCGCCAGTGTCACGGTTGGATTGGATTCAATCTTCATGGGTTCAGGTTGTTTTTCGTTGTTAATGGCTGTTAATCGTTGTTAAGGGAAATAAAAAGCCCCGGGTTTGACCCGGGGCTTTGGATGAAAACTGCGTTGAAACGGCGCGCGTCTATCCAAGCCCCATGGTGGGGCTGATAATGATCGCGATGATCATGTTGGATGACGCAAAACTGTGCATTACGCCAGCATAAGTAGCCCGCCACCCGCCCGCTGTCAAGCAACTGGGCGCGATGTTCACGCCCCAATCTCGTCGCCACCTGCGAATAACCCACGGCGCAATATGTTCTCCCTCTCCTCGCTAAACGAGGAGAGGGGCGGGGTGAGGAGCCTGATCCGCTTATAGCCATGGTAATCTGTACGCAGGTACCGTCATCAAATCCGGTTGATGCGCAGCTAAATTAATTTTTTTCCGGAACGGGCGAATATCGGCGAATTTGACCGAATATCGCCGAATATGGACGAACGTGGGGCAGCCTGGTGAACGTCCTGCCACCCCAACGCGCCAGTGAGGCCCGCACAAAAATTTTATGGTCTGACAAAGCCTGACGAAGCCTGACCAAGCCTGACGGGGCACCCTTGGCCCCTCGGCACTGAACACTTGAAACTTGAAACTGAACACTCGCTCCCGAGTGTCAGCCCCCGTCCATTCATGCATTACGCATTTCATCCCCCGACCGTATCATAGGTAGTCAATAGTTGAATTTCTCCCGGGAATGTAGAATGCAGATTTTTGCCATATTTCTGCAAAAAATCGGAGTGGGAAGGGGGTCCGTCAAAAAAAATCCCGTAAAAATCAGAATCGCCCTATAAGGATTAGGGATAATGCGTGTGCTAAATAATTGGCCGGTGGCGAAAGTTGCGGGTTTTCAGGGGAATTGAAGGATTTTTGAAAATTAAAAACGAACCGGCTTTTCGATAAAAGCCGGCACCCGGTTGCCGCCCGGTACCGCCGTCGGTGCCGGGAATTGGTGGGACGGAGGTGCTCCTCCGCCCAAACTTCACGCAGAACCAGCGCAGCGACGTTCTGCGCCCGCAACTCGCTCAAATCTTAACTACCCGCCAAATCTTTATGCTAGACAACCAGTTCCGCCCGCCTTACTTCTCATTCATGCTTAAAGCTGGGCTACACGGGGCAAAGGCTGGACTGCAAACTCGGCTGCCTATTACCTGTTAGGCCACTTCGCGCCATGCACAAGAGATCCCAGATTGAGGTTGAGATGGTGTTCCTCACAAAAGCTGAAGGCGGACGTGATCGACCACCAGTTTTCACGACGCCGACTATGTATCGCCCGCATATTGTTGTCGCTGGCACCACAGATTATTTGGGCGTCATTTTCCAGGCGGTACCCGAGTTTGTTGAGACACAGATTCCATTCACGGCCACTTTAGGTTTGTTGTTTTATCCGAAGGTGGAATACGCTGCTCTTGTAGCTGGAGTGGAGTTTACGGTTCGCGAAGGCGCACGAGTTGTTGGCAGAGGCAAAGTGACCAGAAGATTGTATGACCCAGTGGCCTGACCAGAAGTCGACGGAGCATCTAATCGCCGTTGGCGCCTTTGTTTCCCGATGTATCGGGATTCACGTCACGAGTTGGCGGTGGCTCTTTCTACGTTGATATGGCTTATGCTTTTATGAGATTTTACATCACAGCTTGTTGTTTGCTTTCTGGCATCATACTAACTGGTTGCACTCGACCGCTTGAGTCCAAGAGCCAGCCGCCGCTTCCCATTGCTAGCGGTGAGGTTATTCGCGCCATTTGGGAGGAGCAGGTTGTGCCAGCAAACGGCATATTGACGAACTACGTGGTCAAAGCGCGGACTGTTACCGAGGGGCATGTTGTCATTTATGATGGCGGTACGGTGATTGTCACCGAACCCGACGGCACAAAGCACGGAGAGCGGATTTCCAATTTTGTCGAGTTATCGTTTAAATGAACATAACGCCGCCTAAGTCGCCGAGCCCCTCTTTAACTCATTAACCGCCTACGGCGTCCACTCTGCCCGATAAAACCGCCACCCATTTGTCGCTGGAAACATCAGGTTCGTCGAAGTGCCCGTAAGCGTATTCGTCCCCACCGGCACCCAGTTCACCAGATTGCTCGAAGCTAGGATGATGTAGCGCTGGCCTATCGTTCCATCCATCCAAAAGCTGATCATGTGATTCGTCGCCATCGCCGCCGCACGCACCACCGGATTCGTCACGCCTGGCAATATGAACAGCGTGATGCTGTTGGACGGCACCGTGTTGCTCAAAACATTCCCGGAAAAACTCAAGTCGCTCAGATGCGTGATGCTCGCGACCGTCTGGTCCGCCGGCGAAGTCGCCTTCAACTGCCATACCTGCGCCGTCCCGAGGTTCGGAAAATTGGTGAGGCTGATCGCCACCGCCGCATTGGTTGTCGCCTGTTTGTTGAGCACCATCACCGTCAATGCCCCGTCGCCCGCCCGCACCGCGGCAAAGGTGGAAACCCGGTCCGGATTGGGGCCGGTGGCGGAAACGCCCGTGTCGCCAAAGGTGGATTTGCTCCCGTCGTAATTCCGGAATAGCTTCATGGCCAGGTAGGCGGGCGCGTTCGTGGCCGGCGTCTCCCAGCGCGTCCCGAGATCCAGCCCTTCGCGGCCGAAGATTCCGAAGATGTCCGCCTGCGCCAGCGCGCCGTTCATGTGTCCTTCTGCGCCCCAATTATATTCCGTGATGCCCGTCTTGGTGCCCGGATAATTCGTCGCCACCCAGGTTTTCATGCGCGGAATCAACTGCACCTTGTCGCCGATCCACGACTCGTTCACATAACTGCCGTCCCACAGGCTGCGCGTGGAACGGTTCCGGAGCTGTTGTGTGGCCACCGAGACGTCGTTGCCAAACTCGCCGCCCTGCGGATAAAAATGCAGCGTAAAATAATCCAGCAGCCGCTGGTTCGTGTTCGTGTCGTGTTGGTGTGCTTGATTGAGAAACCACGGCATGTAATCCCAGCCCCCGTTCGCGGCCCGGTCGGGCATCGATGCCTGGTTCCAGCCGTGCGATGGTCCCCATTGCTGGTCATAACCGCTGTAGAGATAGCCCGTCCAGCCCCATTCCTCCGGCCCGCACACCAACGCTGCGGCATCAACTCCCTTCACCATCGTGGCATAATTCAGAAAATTCGTGCGGATCTCCTGCATCGTCGGGCCGACGGGGTGCACATCCCGGTGGGTTGAACACCACAAGCTCGGCTCGTTATCCATCAGATAGAAGTGGACGCCGCCATTGCTGGCGTTGCCCCATTGGTT
>DATHQS010000254.1:0-14071 GCA_035482455.1 Candidatus Acidiferrales bacterium
GAATCCGCCAAATCCTTCTGTTCGCCCTCCGTGAGTTGCAACTCATCCGGGTCGATCACCGCCGGATAATAGAAGCACCATTGCAAAAGATTGTTCGCGATGAATCCCGCCGTGCGCTTCGGCGCCACGCCCGGTTCCGCCACCGCCTGCTCGCCATTGGTCAGCAGCAACGTGCTCTGCTCGTTGCCGAATCGCACCTTGCCGTCCACCACGGACAGCGTCGTGGCCTCCGCATCGTTCACCGCCATCACAAACTCCGTGCCCTCGACCCCCGCCACCGCCCCGCGCGTGAGCAGCCGGATGCGCCCCGGTTTGTCGCGGTGAAAAAAAGAAATGGCTCCGCGGATCAGATGCAGCCCCGCCTGCTCGTCCGCCTGCCCGGGCGGCAAAATCTCCAGCTCACCTGACGCGCCGATCGATACGATGCTCTGGTCCGACCAGCGGAGCGCTGCCCGGCTATGCCCGGCGGCACGCAACCGGTCCAGCGGATGCAAAACTTGGTTGGTCTGCGCCGCCACCCAATGGATGGTCCCTTTCGGCAGGACATCCAGCGCCCCCTGGATTTCAACGATCCGGATTTCGTTGGTGGCAATAAAGTTATTCGTGGACTGGGCCTGTGTGCGCGACGACATCGCCATCACAAGCACAATGAGAATTGCGGCCAGCAGAACGCCCCGGTTGTTTCGGTTAACGAAGTTCACGAATTCCCGTTCTGATAAAAAATTTAATGGGTTTGCCGGTTGCCAAAAAGCCACAACCACAACGCTTTTGCAATCCATTTCGGGAGCGATTTGTTTTTGTTTGCCAATCAGCCGGTGCCACGTCATTACTATATCCATGGCAACGTCTGCCGATGAACTGATTCCGACCCGCGCGACCTTGATCCAACGCCTCAAAAACTGGCAGGATCAGGCCAGTTGGCAGGATTTCTTCGATACCTATTGGAATCTCATCTACAACATCGCCCTCAAACGCGGCCTGAGCCGGGCGGAGGCCGAGGACGTGGTCCAGGAAACCCTCATTTCCGTGGCCAAACACATGCCCACGTTCAAATACGACCCCTCCATCGGCTCCTTCAAGGCTTGGTTGCTGAACATGACCCGCTGGCGCATCTCTGACCAGCTCCGGAAACGCAAGCATGTGTCCCTTTCAGAGGAATCCGACTTGGATGACCTGAAAATCGACGAGCTTACCGAACCGCTGGCACCCGGTCTTGACGAAGTTTGGGAGGTTGAATGGGAAAGCAACCTGATCAACGCGGCCATCGCCAATGTCCGCCGCCATCTGGATCCTTGGCAATATCAGCTTTTTGATTTCTATGTGAACAAGGACTGGTCGCCCGAAAAGGTGGCCACCACCTTCTCCGTGCCTGTCGGCCAGGTTTATCTGGCCAAGCATCGCGTGACCGAGGCCATCCGGCAGGAAGTCGAGCGCTTGCGTAAAAACATGGTTTGACGGCCATTTCCGCAGTCCTTTCGTCGAATACCGGCCTTTTTCATGGTTCGCCGGCTCCCAGCCAGTCCGGATCAATCCCCCCGGCCCGCCTTCTATTTTTGGCTTCTGAAAGATTTTTTACGATTTTTTGAAAGATTTCGCCAGTTGCTACGTAATGCCTATGGGAAACACGATTAGGGCTGCGTGTTTATGCAATTTGTACCAGCTCCGTCTGCGGGAAAAATGGGGTGGGCTTTCAGGGGCAGACGGAGCTGGTATTTGCTTAAAAATTAACGGTTTGAACTGGACTCCGGGGTTTGGCCATCTGGTCACTACGCCCAGTTACCTCCTGCCCGGGTGTAAAAATCTTCAAAATTTGGTTTGCATTGGGTTTTATTTGGGGATTCACTATTTGTAACAAGAATATGATTTCAAACGAACGTCCCTCACCTTACGGCCGTGGCAATGTAAATGGCAACAGCTGGCACCATCCCTCCCAGCAGAACCCAAACTACAACCCGAATTATAACCCGAACTGGCAGCCCAAGCCGCCCGTTCGCGAGGATTCCCTCAAATCCGGCCAGGTGCAGATTGAGCGCAAAAACTTCATTTTCTCCCTCAAGGAAAATCCCCGCGGCCGCTTGCTCCGCATCACGGAAGACATCGCTGGTCGCCATAATTCCATCATCATTCCCGCCACCGGCTTGAACGAATTCAAGAAGTTGTTGGAGGAAATGATCAAGGCTTCCGAAGAGACTCCGTCCACAAACACGCCCCCGGCCGCCTGATTTTAGGCCTGCAATTCTCCACCGGTTTCCGCCTCCCTGCAACGGGCCGGACTCGCGCTGCTAAAAAATGCCTTCCGGGCGGATTGGTGCGGTTAAGGCATTTGCCTTGTGCTCCGGAAAACGCCAGACAGTTGCAAGCCCTCACCGCTGCTTGAAAAAGCACCCGTTAGGCATCCTTCGTCTTTGACGCGTCAGCTCCCAGCATTCCCTCAAGCTCTTTGCCCGCCAGAAACTGGATCGGGTGCGTCACGACAAAGGCCATTGCATTCTCATCCGGCGCGCCCGCGCTGACGATGACCGCCAGGTTCGCGGATGCCTTCTTCCGGTTCTCCTCCGTGTCCTGCACATGCGCCAGGTCGATCACCGGTTCCCGCCAGCGGCTCGTCTCAAAAACCAGCGTGCGCCCGGTGGTCACCGCCCGCACACCAAACCCCAGCTGGGCATGCGTCGGATGCATCGGCTCGATCCGGAACGCCTGCTTTCGCGCCATCAGTGCAATCGCCTGGTTGAGCATTTCCACGGTCACGCCGGTGAATGGATCCACCACCGCGGCGACCGCCTTTTTGTAACGCCGGACCTCGAGGCCCGCCAGCGTCATGGATGCGGCAAAGCAGCCGCCCTGCGCGTTGCCCACGATGAAACTGACCGGCCCACAGGTCAGCAGGGCAATGCTGTACAGCGTGCACCAACCCGTAAGACCCAGCCCTACAAGCTGCCATGACTTCACGCGCGTCAGCAGCGGGGCGGAAACAGAAGCGTCCATATAAAAATGATTGCTGGAACTAAAACAGCATATTTTGCGCCACCAGTTTTCCTCCCTCCACCGGTCACCGTCGGCCGGCATTTCCAATCCGGGCGCTGAAAATTCGTGCGCCATATGGAACCGCGTCCTCCTCTGTGTCACCTTCCCCGTCAAACTCCGTCCCCGCTGTCGTCCACTTTCAATACAACCGCTGTCAGACACGGGTGCGTGCAATCTCACTGTCTAAAAAAACAACTCAGCACTCCCGCTGGAAGTGCTGAGTTGTAACGGATGGTGGTCGTAATTCGGTCAATACAACATGGTGCTGGCACCCTGCAGCCAGGCCAGGTCCGTCGCCGGGGTTTGGAGCGGCGCGACCCTCGTGAATGAGGGGTTGCCCATCGAAATTGCATCCCAGCCATGGATCACGGCCGGATCACTCCATTTCTTTATTTGCGCATGTCCGTCGGCAAAGGTGATGCCACCGGCGTTGTTGTGATACGTCGCGGGGCAATCAATCCATTGCTGGATGTCCGGCTCGCAGATGAAGGATCCGTCGTTGATGCTTCTGGGGTTTTCGTCGATAAAAACCCAGAGGTCGGCCGGCCCCGGCCGGGCTATCTGTGATTCCTTCTTGTAAGAAACACAGGTCGTGTTATTGGCGTAGGGCGCGATCGACCCCAGCCACGTGTTAAGTGACATGCTGCGGACATGCGGATACTGGGTGGCGAACGAACTGAAACTGCCTTGATCCGCCGGGCATTTATAGACTCCAAGGGTCTTCAGGTAGGGATACAGCAGGCCGTACTTGATCCAATCCCCGCCGATGTTTGTCGGGGCACCGGCCGGGCTGAGCTGCGCCGCCAGGTCTTGCCGTCCCGGACACCATTGGGCGTTGCTCGGATCGGCGAGGGTTGCCGGCTGATGCGTTTCATCTCCGTTCGGAACCAGCATATCCTGATTGTCACCGGCATACATTTTCCAACCCAAACTTAATTGCTTCAGGTTGCTGATGCACTGGATTCCTTGGGCCTTCTGCTTTGCCTTGGCCAGGGCCGGCAATAACATCCCGGCCAGGATGGCTATGATGGCTATCACCACCAGCAGCTCGATCAGCGTAAAGCCGGAGGCAACGGCACCGGTGCCGGCCTCCCAACTTGCCCGCCGCGGCTGATCTTCGGCCCTGCAACGAATGTTCCGGTTTAAGTCCTGGCTCATTCTCGTTTTCATTTTACAACTTTTGAATTTTTAATGATGGTTTTGGCCCACCACTTCATTGGCTCACAACCCGGTAAAATCCTTGGTTACCAGTCAATGATTGGGGAACGACATGGACCAGACCGTCGCCGACGATCTTGGAGCCTACCTGTGTCCAGTTCGCGGGTGACAGGCTGCTGGTGACCCATACCGTGTAGTTGTGGCTGATCTGGGTCGGGAACGACATCTGGATCTGCCCGGCAGACGGTGAGAGGGTGACATTAAACGGAGCTGGCGTCGTCGCTGGCGTGAGCATGAAGAACTCCGAATTGAGGTTATTGCCGCTCGTCAGCCGCAAGGTGGCCTGCCCGCCGAGTTGAACCACCGCCTGATTGCCATTGGTATCCAGGAGGGGGATCCAGTGCCACGTCTGCCAGCCGGCCGCGCCCGGATCGGCGAACGAACCCAAAACCTGCGTCGTTTGATTTGACGTGCCCACGCCGCTGGTCACCAGGCTCAACGTCGTTCCGCTGAACGCCCCCGCGCCCCCGGCCAGCCGGCCCCAGACATTGTACTTGTTCGCCGGATACGTCCGGGTGTAATTCACCCAATCACCCAGGTTGAACCATCCCAGGTCATACATGCAGATCGTCGTGTCATTGAAGTTTGTTTGTGCCGCCAGGAATTTCGGGCGCAAGATGTCCGCCGTTATCTCCGATCCCACGATATCAGAACGGTAATTATGCTGGATCCCTGCCGCGTTGGTATAATTCACGTCCACATTCTGCTGGGCGGCGGAGCCGATGAAGAACGGGTCAACGCCCGGCGAGAAACCTGCTGGAAAACCCCAATAGCTGTTCGTTGCCAGCGTTCCATTGTTGGGCGGCGTGGCTGAGTTGCCGGTCGGCACGGGATTGTCTATGAACAGGCCGCTGACCCAGGTGGTGCCGCCATCCGCATTGGTGCTGTAATCATAATCAACCGCCTCCCATTGATAATTCGTCGGGTTGAACGTGTCAAAGCTCGTGCTGAAGCTCGTTGATAGTCCGGCATTGTTGGTCGCATTCAGCGTTGCCGTATAAGTGAAGTTGGGTGCGATCGGATACGTGACCGTCCAGACTCCACCCACCTGGCTGAAGGTCAGCCCGGAAGTCACATCCGAACCGTTCAAGATCAAATGCACCCCGTTGGTGTTGATGGCGGAACCTTGCGCCGGACCGATCGTGAAAGTGATATGATTGGTCGCTTGGTATTGGGCCGTTCCATTCGGATAAACTTGCAGCAACACGGGCGTAAACACGGGCGCCACCGGCACCAGCAGATAGAAGGCTATGTTGGGATTGCCGACCACCGTTGACTTCAACGTTTGCGCGTTCGTCAATCCGATGGCTGTACGGTTGCCAAACTGGTCCACCAGGGGCACATAAACAAAGTTGTTAAACCCGTTATCCGAAAACGCCGCCGTGCCAAAATTGCCGAGAAAATTGGTCGTCTGGGTGCCCTGGGTCGGGTCGCTGGTGACTTGGGAGAGCGCGGCTTGCACACCCGTTCCGCTGGTCGCCAGATAGCACCAGACATTGTAAAGTCCGGCCGGGGCCGATCCGCCCGCGCCGTACGTCCGGGTGTAATTCAGCCAATCCCCCGGGGTATTGAAGCCAACCATCAATTCCACATCCGTGGTATCACCATTCGCGAGCGCCGTGACGAATTTCTGCTCCGTCAGCGAGGGCGGCGTGCCGAACCCCGGATTGGCGGCTTGGATCACCACCGCGTCACTGGGACGGTAGTAACTCAGGGCTCCGGCACGGGCGGCCTTATGCTCATCAATGCCCTCGGTGCCGGTCTGGTTCACGAAAAGGGCCAGGCCGCCATTAGCCGGGGTTTCCTGAAATCCACCGCTGGAGTAATTGAAATCCGACGCTTCAATCACCAGAACTGGCACCAGCGTGTCAAACTTCGCCGACGTCAACGAAACCGTCACGCCATTGGCATCCGTGGCGCTCACCGTGACCGCCAGATAGATCGTGTTCGTTGCCAGCGCATAGCTGATGCTGGCCGTCGCTGTTCCCAAACCGGTGACCGTCAATGACGGTGACCCGATTGAATTGGTGACGGTGGTGGTGGTCAGCCCGCCCAACGTCGTTGACGTTGCGATCACCTGGACATTGGTGATCGTGCTGACAGTTGAAGCAGCCGTGGTGGTCAAGGCTGTGTTGGTGGCAAACGTGGTCAGGCTTGGCGATAGGGTCGTGAGCGATGGATACACTGAACTGGTTATCGTCACGAGCACGGTATTGCCGCTTAACGACACGGCGCCGGTTACACCGGCCGGCAGGACGAGCGCGGGCGCGGTAAAGGTGCCCCCGCTCATGCTGGTAAATTGAATGATCGGAATCGTGCTGCCGACCGTCGCGGTCGCCGGCAGGCTGCCGATGCGGATCGTCAACAAGCTGTCGTTAGCGGGCCAGACCAGGTTGTTTACAATGATATTGGCCTGGGTGGTTGACGGGGCGCTGAATTGCAGGGTTGAGTTTTCAATCAGGTTGAAACTGCTGATCGGGAAGGCGGTACTGCCGACAAAACAGCCTGCACCCATGCTCAATTTTCCACCATTGATGAAGTTGATGGCATTGCTGCCGGGGCCGCCGGCGCCGGTTCCCACATTGGCCGCTGCTCCGAGGTTGCCGTTGCATACCACTGTGCCATTCGAAATGTTCAAAATGGCCAAACCGACATGGGCCGCATCTTCAGCCACACTTTGATTGAGCAAGGTGATGCCGCCAGCGCCGGCTACGAGCGTACCATTGGGGCCGACCGTAAGCGTGCCGGTCGCGCGCCCAAGGGTGACCGTCGCCGTGCTGGCGACTATGACATTGGTTGCATCCACCGTGCCGGTATCAAATAGCATGTTGCCGACGCCAAAATCCCCGCCTGCTCCCGGGGTGCCCGTATTCGGGTTTGCACCGATGGTCAGTGTCCCCGCCTTGATGTCCAATGGGTTGCCGGTCGCCACAAAAGAGCCGGTCGTGGTGCCGGTGCCGGTCTGATTGCGATTGCCGATGATGATGGTGGCGCGGGATGAGTCCGTTCCGCTGACGCCGCGAATCCTCAAACCGCCGGTGGGCGTGGCAAAATTCACATTTGCCGGGTTCTTGTTGTTTGCGATGTTAAAAGTGCCGACGTTGATGATATTGGTGCCCCCGCCAAATGTGAGCGTATCAGTAGGCCCTGCTTGTGCGGCGGTACTGGTGCCCAGATTGATGGTGGCGGCGGTGATAAAATTGCTTCCGCCGGCCAGCACCAGGTTCCCGGCAGCCCTGGTCAGACTTCCGGCGCCGGTATCCGCAACGCTGATAATTCCATTCGGGTTGTTAAAAACAAAATTGCTCAAACCGGAAAGATCCAGCGTTGCAAAGTCATTGGCGCCGGAAGCGGTCCCATAATTTTCCACGGCCAGATTGGTTGCGGTAAGCAGCAACGTGCCGCCGCCGGTCAGGAAGGAATAAGTAAGGAACGGACCACCCGGTTCATTCTGCCCCCCGACGAACAACCGGTTCGTCACGGTCAACGTTTTGCCGGTTGGGATTTGCGTGACCTGATAAATGAACGGGGCGATTGAAACCGGATTGTACGTCAGGTTCGCAACCGTGCCGGGGAAGCTCGAATCCACGATGTTGTTTACGGTGTTTGAACTGCTGGATGCGCCGGTATTGCCAAAGGTCACGGAATCGGCCGCGAGCGGTACGCCGGGGCCGCCGGTCGAAGTCCAGCTTCCCGCCGTGCTCCAATTGCCGCTGGTCACGTTCCATGTATAGCTCACCGCGCCAGCCATCTGGGCCAGGCCGCACAGGATCGACAATGCCAGCAGCCAACGGACACGGGAAAGGATTCCCTGACGCCGGCTGTCAGCCGATGGCAGCGTGGTTAAAGGTAAAAGTGACTTCCGAAATGATTTGCGTTGATAGAATTTTTGATTCATAGGGAGTGGGTTGAACAATGAAACTTTACCTGCTCCTTGCAGTCACAACTACCCCTCTTTGGAGGGGTGGGTTATGATGATTAAAATTTGCTAAACTTAAATATCCACTCGTTAAAGAGCGCATGACTATCGCCGCTGTGAAGCAAAGAAAAACACACCGCACCCTTCGCGTTGTCTTGTTTTTATCTTTTTTTGCTTTCCTAAACCCGGCGCTCATCGCCCATGCCGGCGGGCCATTGACCAATGCCGCCGATGTGCTGGCGCTCCCCATTGAGCAAGCCTCGTTGGGTGTCCCGGTTTTGGTGCAGGGCATAGTCACCTACGACGAAACGAACTGGAATGGAAAATTTTTCATGCAGGACGCCACCGGAGGCATTTATGTGGACAGCCACACCCAGCCGCAACCGTCGCCCGGGGACGTGCTCGAGGTGTCCGGCATCAGTCATCCGGGCGGATACGCCCCGGTAATCACCAAACCCCATTGGAAAAAACTTGGAACCGCGCCGCTGCCGGTGGCCAAACCCATTACGATCGACCGCTTGATGTCCGGCGCCGAAGACAGCCAGCGCGTCGAGATCTCAGGCATCGTGCGTAGCGTGCAGTTGAGCGGCAGCCGCCTTTGGATCGAATTGGTTTCAGGTGGCTACCGTGTGCGCGCCTTCGCCCCCATTCCTCCGGATACTAATTTGCAATCGCTGGTCGGGGCCAGGGTCCGCCTGCGCGGGACCGCCGCCGCCGCCGCCAATGCCGATTTGCGGCATTTTGTGACCGTGACGCTATTTGTCCCGCAGCTTGCCGATACCATCGTTGACGAAGCGGCGCCGAGCGACCCGTTTGAAGATCCGATCATGCCGCTCAACGGCATCGCGCAATTCCGCAAGGACCGCTCGCCGGACAGCCAGGTCCATGTCAAAGGTGTCGTGACCTTCCAGCGGAAAGGCGAGGACATATTCCTGCACGATGAAACCGGCGGACTGCAGGTCAAGACCAGGCTGGCCGGGGCGGTGGCCCCGGGTGCCGTGGTGGAGGCCGTTGGTTTTCCGGCCGTCGAAAATTATCTTCCCGTGCTGGAAGACGCCGTCTTCCGGATAACTTCCGACCCGCGGGTCGCATTGCAGCCGACCAATGCCATGGTGGGTGAGCTGCAAAACGGCAAACACCACGCCGATCTGATCACCCTCCAAGGCCGGCTGATCGACCGGCTTGTACGGGGGGCCGGGCCGGACACCAATAATGATAACGCGGGCATCCAAACCATCTTGGTGCTGCAAACCACCAATTATATTTTTGCCGCCGAGAAGAACACCACCGAGGAGAACGGTTTCCTCACCGCCATCCCCATCGGCAGCCTGGTTGAAGTCACCGGCATCTGTCTTTTGGAAAGCGGTGACAACGGAAAGATTAAATCATTCCGCCTGCTGTTGCCGACCTCCCATGATGTCCGCATTCTTGAGAAACCAAGCTGGCTCACTCCGCAACGTCTGCTCATCAGCTTGGCGGTCGTGTTCGGCATTCTGCTCGTGGCGATGATCTGGACCGTGATGGTCTCCAAGAAAAACCTGATTCTTAAATCTCTCGTGCGCGAAAAGGAGACCGCCCAGCGCGAACTCCAGGAAGCCCACGACCAGCTTGAAGAACGGGTCAAGGAACGGACCGCGCAACTGAAGGTCGAAATGACCGCCCGCAAGGAATCGGAACTCCAGTTCCGGGCCGTCCTGACCGAACGCACCCGGCTCGCCCAGGAACTCCACGATACCTTGGAGCAAACCCTCACCGGCATCGCCCTGCAGCTCGACCTCGTCGCCAACCAGTTCGAGAAAAAACCGGACAACGCCTCGCATCACTTGAAACTTGCCCGCAGCCTGATGCGGCAAAGCCAGGTGGACCTGCACCGGTCCGTCTGGGGCCTGCGTAGCCGCGCTGAGGAACATTTTAACCTCTCCAACGCGCTCCTGACCAGCGGCCGCCAGCTCACCGATGACACCGCCATGCGTATCGAGGTTGAAACCACCGGCGCCACCGATGCGCTCTCCGAGATCGCCGAGGAAAATCTGCTGCGCATCGGCCAGGAAGCCATCACCAACGCCGTCAAACATTCCAGTGCACAGACGGTCAAGATCCGCCTCGAGCTTAGTCCGCGTAATGTCATCCTTCACATCAAGGACGACGGCAAGGGCTTTGTGCCCGAAACATGTGCCGGCCCCAAAGATGGCCATTTCGGCCTGCTGGGCATCCGCGAGCGTAGCGAGCGTCTTGGTGGCCAGCTATGGATCGCCAGCGCCCCCGGTGAAGGCACCTCCATCCGTGTTGAGATTCCTCTCCACGCGCCAAATGGCCGCCCGGCAGCACCCGTGGCGAATGAATTATCATGAAGAAGGAATTTAACATCCGCATCCTTGTCGCGGACGATCATTATGTTGTCCGCATGGGTGTGACCGCCATCATCAACAACGAACCAGATATGGAAGTCGTTGCTGAGGCTGCCAACGGCACACAGGCCATTGAATTGTTCAACCGGCACAAGCCGGATCTCGTCCTGCTCGACTCACGTATGCCGCTTAGGGATGGCGTTCAGGCAGCCAGGGAGATTCGCAACCAAAATCCCGCCGCCCGCATCCTCATGCTCACGGCGTTTGATGGCGATGAAGACATCCACAAGGCGCTCGATGCCGGGGCCAAAGGCTATGTATTGAAAAGCTCCACCGGGGAACAGCTCGTCCCTGCCCTGCGCGCCGTCGCCGCCGGTGACAGTTGGATCCCCAAGGAAGTCGCCGCCCGGCTCGCCAAGCGCAAGGAATTTGAACCGCTCACCCCGCGCGAACTCGAAGTGCTCCACGAACTCGCCAAAGGTCTGGCGAACAAACAGATCGCCGACGTCATGAACATCTCCCAACACACGGCCAAGGGATATTTGAAAACGATCCTGACAAAGTTGCATGTCGCCGACCGCACTGAAGCCGTCACCGTGGCCATCCAACGCGGCCTCATCCATATCTGAACCGGCCGGGTAAATGCCGCTCAAACGGCAAAATCTTCCGGCAGCCAGCCGCGTTCCACACAATGGCGGAAGTTCCATTCCGAATCGCGTTGCATCTTGTAGCTCCAGAAAAACCAGCCGCGCGTTCCTTCATAGTTCAGCAGTTGCGTGTCGGCGTACGCGCGCGTGACCGATTCCACCTGAAACCGCGAGAGGCCGGACATTGCATGCCCCGGCAGCGACAGCGACCATTCGCCCACGATCGTCGGCAGTTCCTCGCGCTGCATCTCATCCAGCGTCTCCTTGCGGTTGATGGCAAAGGTCAGATGTTCCAACGCCGTTCGCGTCCTGGCTTTGTCATCAAAACATTGGTAGAGGTGTGTGTCCAGGATGACGTTGCTGAATGCCGGTTCCTGCATGAAATTTTTCCACGCCAGCGCCCGGAATGAATCATGGAACACCACCGCCACACCCGGATCCAGGTGCTTGCGCATCACAAGGTAGGCATCCTGGTAAAATTGTTGCAGCATCTCCAGCGGCACTTCGTCCTTCGGTTCATTCAACAGTTCTATGCCGCACAGCGACGGATGTTTGCCATACTTTTGCGCGAAAGTTTCCAGGATGCGCACGGTCTCCTGCACGTTCTTGGGATCGGTCCAGTTGATCGCCCCGCTGCGTCCGCTGTGGTCCCATCCGTTCTGGCTGCCGGGCGCACCATGCAGGTCTAATAACAATTTCAGGTCATTTTTCCGGCATTGCTCCAGGGCAAAATCGATGTACTGCGAATTGGCCACGTAAGGCTTCGGCGCTTCGAGCGCCCAATACCCCACGGGCAGGCGCACGGCATTCAGACCGTGCTCCTTTATCCACTTGAAATCCGCCGCGGTGATGAAGGTTTCCCGGTGATGATCCATGCGCTCCTCGGCTTTGTCACCCAGCGTGAGGCACAGGTTGTATTCATCCGAGGCATCCGTGCCGCGATAGACGTCCGGCACCATCCATTTTTCCAGCACCAGCCAGCCGCCGAGGTTGACGCCACGCAACTTGCCGGCCGCCGCGGATTTCGTCGATGAATTCCGCCTGCCCGGGGCCGCGGCCGGAATTTTTTGCGCCAGCGCCAGCGCCGGCGTGCTTGCGGCCGCCAGCGTCAAGGCCCCGCCCAGGCTTCTTCGGATAAATTCTCTGCGCCGCATATATGCAAAAATGTTGGGTCCGGTTTTTAGCTTAGCGCGCCAGCCCGTATCCCAGGGCAAACGATGGTTTTTCCGCTTTATCCCCCGCCCGGATATGCTGGTTGCTGGCCGGCCACGTGCGCGGCGTTTTGCCGGTGAATTTGTGATCTCCAAACAGGTCATCCGCCACCCCCCGCCCTTCCGTTCCGGGCAACCACGCCGCCACGAAGGCGCTGCTGTCAGCCAGCGCCGAATTCAAGATCAACGGCCGTCCGGAGAGCAAAATGGTCACGACCGGCGCACCCGAGGCCTTGGCCTTCGCCACCAAATCCAGATCGGCGCCCGGCAGGTTCAGGTCTTTCCGATCGCCTTTCATCTCGGCATACGGCGCCTCGCCCACGACCACGATCACCGCATCGGCACCCTTCATGTCGCTGCCATCGGCCGAATAGGAAACCACGGTTTCCGGTGAAACTGCCTGGCGGATGCCCGTCAGGATGGTCGTGCCGCCTGACGTCACCACCCCCTTGCGGCCCTGCCAGTCAATGGTCCAGCCACCACACTGCACCCCCAGGTCATCCGCGGCTTCACCCACCACCACGAGATGCTTCAAATTCTTGGCCAAGGGCAACGTCTTCTTGTCGTTCTTCAGGAGCACGAGCGACTCCTGCACACATTCCCGCGCCACCGCGCGATGCTCCGCCGATCCGACGGCCGCGGTCAATTTTGGGTCTGTTGCCGTGCTGTCAAAAATTCCCATCTGAAATTTCACGCGCAAAATCCGGCGCACTGCGTCATCGATCCGTGCCTGCGAAACTTTCCCTTCCGCCACCAACGCCTTCAGGTCGTCGATGAACTCCACGAAATTTCCGGATTTGCCCGGCGCATACGGGATCATCACCATGTCGAGGCCCGCATTGACCGACTGCTCCACGTCATGCTTGTAATCCTTGGAGATCTGGTCGATCGCCGCCCAGTCGGACACCAGGAAACCTTGGAAGCCCAGCTCACCTTTCAGCACGTCCGTCAGCAAATATTTGTTCCCGTGCATCTTCTGCCCGTTCCAGCTGCTGTACGAAACCATGATGGACCCCGCTCCGGCCTTGATCGCCGCGCGATATGGCGGCAGGTAAAGCTTTCGCAAAGTCGCTTCATCACAGACGGTGTTGCCCTGATCTTTTCCGTTCTCAGTACCGCCATCGCCGATAAAATGCTTGGCGCACGCGAGCACGGAGTCTGTTGAAAGCTTGTTCCCCTGTAACCCTATGATTGCCGCCGCCCCGAGTTTTGAAACGAGCGCGGGATCCTCGCTGTAGCTCTCATAAGTGCGCCCCCAGCGCTCATCTTGCGCCACTGCGATGCACGGCGCGAACGCCCAGCGGATGCCCGTTCCCGCCACTTCCTCGGCGGTCACGTGCTCGGCACGTTGGACCAGTTTTGCATCATGCGTCGCCCCCATCCCGATGTGATGCGGAAAAATCACCGCGCCGTCGATGTTGTTATGACCGTGTACCGCGTCGATGCCGTAAAGGATCGGAATCTTCAGGCGCGTCTCCAATGCTTGGGCCTGGAATTCCCCCTGCAAGTCTAACCACGCCTGCGCAGAGTTGCCCGCCGCCGGATCCGAACTTCCGCCGCTCAAAACCGAGCCCAAAAAATATTTTTGGACATCCGACCGGTTCGTCAGCGCGCCGGAATCCACCTGCACCATCTGCCCGATTTTTTCATCGAGCGTCATCTGCGCGAGCAGCGCGTTGACTTGTTCTCCAAGATTGGCGCAAT
>DATHQS010000255.1:0-13170 GCA_035482455.1 Candidatus Acidiferrales bacterium
CTGGCGCGTCCGCAATGGGGTGCCTTGGAAAATGCCAATCCTTTCGTTGGTGAGGATGTGGTCTTTGTGCTCGATTGTTCGCTCAGCATGACCACGACGGATGTGACGCCCAGCCGCATGGAGCGCACAAAATTTGCGATGCTGGACTTCGTACAGAAACAGAGCCACGGCCGGGTCGGCCTGGTGGTCTTCGCCGGCAGCGCCTTCCTGGAATGTCCGTTGACCTTCGACACGGGTGCTTTTGAGGAAACGCTCCTGAGCATAGATGAGAAGACGATGCCGATTCCCGGCACGGACATCGGCCGCGCATTGACGGAGGCCAGTCATGCCATGGACAAAAATGCCCGTCGCAAGATGGTTGTACTGGTGACCGATGGCGAAGACCTCGAAAAATCCGGCATCGCCGCGGCCAAGCGGCTGGCGACAAACGGGGTGGTCGTCTTCACCATCGGCGTGGGCACGCCGACCGGGAAGGAAATCCTCACGCTCAACGCTGCCGGCCAGATGGAGGCGCTTCGCGACGCCAAGGGCGAAGTGGTGCGCAGCCAGCTGGACGAGGCGACACTCCGCGAAATTGCCCAGGTCACCGGCGGCAGCTACTTTCCCTTGGGCCGGCTGGGCGACGGGCTGATGCAGGTACGTTCAGCCATGCACACGCTGGATACTGCCGGCGGCGCACAGGCGGCCACCAAGCGCGGCGTGGACCGCTTTTATTTTCCGCTCGCCCTGGCCTTGGCCTTGATGGTCGTCGAACCGCTCATCAGCACACGGCGAAAAAGCCAGCCCGTACCGGCAACATGAGATGCTTCTGTTCCAATCTGATTTTGTGGCTGCTCATGGCCTGGGCGGCGGGCGAACCGGCTTTTGCCGCCGATGAAACAAACGCGCCAGCAACCGCCCGCGACCTGTACAACGAGGGCACAAAACTTCTCGCCGCCAAAAAATATGCCGATGCCGAACGGATGCTCACCGCGGCCTTGGCGGCACAGGACGACCGCGTGCAGCCTCCCGCACTGTTCAATCTCGGCCACGTCCGCTTTGCCGATGGGTTGGAGATCTACAAAAAAGGGCCGGATGCGCAAAAAGTCTTGGACCAGGGCAATGCTGCTTTGGCGGCAGGTGAAAACGCCATCCGTAACGGAGAGGCTTCATTGGCTGAAAACCAGATGGATAAAATGATTTCGGCCTATCTCGAGGGGCGCGGTGCGCGGCACGATTTGAGCGCGGCGGAAAAGGCCGTGAAGCTCGCGATGGATATTTATGGCAAGACGTTGGCCCGCTGGCAGCGGGCAGATGACGATTTCAAGGGCGCGGCCGAGATGAATCCCGCTGATACCAACGCGGTGCAAAATGCCAGGACCATGGAGCGATATATCGCCGCCCTCGTGGATTCCATACGCCTGATGCAGCAGATGGACGGCATGATGGCCGGCCAAAAAGAGCAATTGGGCAAGGTGCTCAGCAAGCTCAAGGGCAAGATTCCCGCACCCAACGCTCCGCCCGGTGGCAAGGGCGACGATGACGAGGATGAAGGCGACGGCGGCGGCAAGGGCGACGTGAAACCCGAGTCGTTGGCCGGCAAGGAGGAAAACGCCGGTCGCGATGGCAATGAGATCCAGGTGACGCTCTCGCCCGACCAGGCAGGGCAGATGTTGGACGGTCTGCCGGTGGACGGCAGCCGCCGGTTGCCCATTGGCGGCGACCAGCAAGGCGAACCGGCGAAAGACCGGCACGGCCGTAATTGGTGAGATGTCGATGCGCTTTACACAAAACATATTTGCGATCTCGCTGCTGGTGCCGCTGCTGGCACAGGCGCAGCCCGCGCCGCAATTGCCGCCGGGCGGCGTGGCGCAAATAATGACTCCGCAGCCCGTCGTGGATACCTCGCCGCTGGAAAACATTTCCACCACGGCGATCTTTGACCCGCCAACCGTGCGCGTCGGCGAAAAAACATTTTACCGGGTCACCGTGGATGCCACCCAGAACTCGGTCGACTGGCCGGATGAAATTTCCACGCCCTCGGAATTGAAACTCGATGCAGGCGTGCGCGGCCAGATTTCTCGTGTGGAGGGAAACCGGTTTTTTCCGCTCACCTCGTTTGTGTACGAAGTCACGCCGGCGGCAACGGGCCGTTTCAGCATTTCCAATTTTGTCGTTCAGGCCAACGGAAAGTCCGTGACGATTCCGGCCGCAACCTTGGACGTGACGGACGGCAATTCCGCGCCCACGCCGCCGGCGCGGCAGCTGTTGCTTGAAGTTTCGGGGACCAATTTATTCGTCGGCCAGCCGGTCCGCGTCCGCGTGCTGTTGCCATCCGGGGCCGGTAACCAGATCGAATCTGTCCGCGAGATTCAATTCAATGGCAGCGGTTTCATGACCGACAAGATCGCGACACGCCAGTCGGTCGAGATGGTGAATCAGGGCGGGCAGCAGAAGACGGCCTATATTTTTGAGACGTCAGCCACGCCACTGGCCGCCGGGTCGGTTGGGATTTCGGCGCAAGGGTTCACCGCCGGCCACGATTTTGGCGGGGCGATCACCATCAGCGGCGGCGGGCAGGTGGTCATTTCCGGCGGATCGCCGAAATACGTCCTTCTGGTCTCCGATGAGACGCGCTTGAACGTCCGTCCGCTGCCCGCAGAGGGCGAATTGCCCGGCTTTACCGGCACCATCGGAATGTTCCGCCCCGACAAACCACAACTTTCCTCGACCCAGATGCACGTCGGCGAGCCGGTCCACTTGAGATACAATTTCCAGCCGGCGACCAGTTTGGCGAGGTTTGTGCCGCCGGAAGCACCGCGTTCACGGGAGTGGCAGATCATCGCCGACCCGCCGCCCGGCAATGGCTTCACGCTGATTCCGCTGACGGATGAGGCCGAATCCACGCCGGCGATTCCTTTTAGCGGGTTCGACCCTGCGACGGAAAAGTATTACGACCTGACGATTCCCACCGTGCCGGTGACGGTCTCCGGCGACGGCCTGCCGGTGCAGCTTCCGGTCTGGAGTTCAACGGAAACGAATCCTGCGCCGCTGAAATTGAGCGGGCTGGCGGCGACCCCGGGAAAGATTGTGGGCAGTCTGAAGCCGTTGCAACTGCAAGGCTGGTTTGTCTGCCTCCAAATCCTGCCGGTGCTGGCCTTCATCGCGCTTTGGCGCTGGGATGAACGGCGGCGCTTTTTGGAGGCGCATCCGGACATTGTCCGCCGCCGTAAGGCGAAGCGGGATCTGCGCCGCGAGAAAATCAAGATGGACCGCGCTGCTTCCGCTGGCGATGCGGATACATTTGCCCGCCATGCGGCGGCTTCCCTGCGGATTGCCATCGCACCCCATGTTCCGGCGGACGCGCAGGCGCTGGTCGGCGCCGATGTGCTGTCGCAGATGGACGAGGCCGACCGCCGTGGCCCCGCCGGTGAAACCGTACGGAAATTTTTTGCGACGACCGATGTGCGGTTCGCGGCCACCGCGCAATCGCATGCGGACCTGCTGGGATTGCGGGCGGATGTCGATGCCGTCTTGCAAAAGCTGGAGGAAAAATTGTGAGCCGCATGTCACCAAATCTCGAAAAAACGGCGCGACTTTTGGGCGCACGCTGGCTGTCGGTCGTTTTGGTTCTGGCCTTGGTCGGGCTTATCCTGAAGGCCCGTGCGGCGACGGATGATGCGTTTACATACGCCGTTGCATCAGCCCGTGCCGGTCAGCTTTCGGAGGCGGGGATGACCTTTGAAAAATCCGTGCAAGCCCATCCGTCATCGGGCGGTTTCGTGAACCTGGGCATCACCGAATGGCAGCGTGGTCACGCAGGCGCGGCGATTCTGGCATGGGAACGCGCGACCTGGATTGATCCCTTTGATGAGAGTGCCGTCCAAAATCTGAAGTTTGCGCGGGCTGTCGCTCAGGTGGAGGAGCCCGAACTGCGCTGGTTCGAGACCGCCTCCACGTGGCTGCCGGCCAATGCCTGGGTCTGGCTGGCCGGTGCCAGCCTGTGGCTGGCGGTGGGGGCACTGGTGCTGCCGCGGGTGTTACGCAGGCGCAAATCCGGCTGGCAGCAAACCCTTGCGGCCCTGGGTTTGTGCGCTTTTATTTTTAGCATCACCGCCAATGTGGGGGTAGTGAGCCGTATGGACATCGGCTTTGTGTTGAAGAAGAACGCCCCGTTGCGGCTGACGCCCACCGGCGGCAGTGAATTGACCTCCACCTTGTCCGTTGGCGACCCGGTGCGCCGGTTGAAGACGCGGGGAAATTATTTCTTCGTCCGCACACCCATGGCGGCGGGTTGGATCGAACGGAACCAGGTCGGATTGATCAACGACTAGGCCTTACGCTTGGTTGCGTTCCGAGAAGTAACGGTAGCGGTTGACGCGATAGACCCAGGCCAGGATTTCCGCCACCGCCGCGTAAAGGTTCGCCGGCACTTCGCTGCCAACCTTGGCGTGTTTGAACAACATCCGCGCCAGCGGTTTGTTCTCCATGATTGGTATCTGATGCCGCGTCGCGATCTCGCGGATTTTTGCGGCGTTCAGGCGGATTCCCTTGGCGACCACCTTCGGCGCCTTCATCGTCTTGCGGTCATAGCGCAGGGCGATGGCGATGCGCGTCGGGTTCGTGATGACCACGTCGGCCTTGGCGACCTCCGCAAGCTGTTTGGACTTGCTGGCGGTGCGGCGACGGCGGCGCGCCGCCTTCATCTGCGGATTGCCTTCCGTGCTCTTCGATTCTTCCTTCAATTCATCTTTCGTCATCATCAGGTCACGGCTGGTGCGCCAGAACTGGTAACCGTAATCCGCCGCGGCGATGACCAGCAACACCAGCGTGACGCGCAACAAAATGGAGAGCGCAGTGGAGCCGAGAAATTCAGCCAGCCGTCCGACGCTTACGGACGAGGTAAAAATGGGATCCGCCAGGACCTTTTGGATCTCGGAATAGGTCAGCGCGATGATCACGGAGAATTTGACGGCACCGACCGTTGTGGGCACCAGCGAACGCGCGGAGAACAGGCGCTGGAAACCTTCGATGGGATTGAGCCGGCTCCAGTTCGGCGATATGGCTTCGGAGGCGGTTTGAAAGCGGTTTTGGATGCTGCCGGCGATGAGCCCACCCAGCATCGTGGCCACCACGAGCGGTCCGGCGCATTTCAAGATGAACAGGACGCCCGTGACCCCGTAAGCCTGCAGCGAGTTGGTCGAGAGCGGCGTGTCATACAGGTGGCCGAGCGTCTGCACCATGGCGTTGACGAGCTGGTGCCAGGATTCGCGTCCGCTGAAGCTCAGCGCGGCGATGGCCCCGAGCAGCACAAAAACCGTCTGCACCTCCGCGCTGCGCGGCGTCTGGCCCCGCTTGATGGCGTCTTCCAGCCTTCGCTGTGTCGGTTGCTCTGTCTTTTCGCCGGTTTGCTCCGCCATATCATCCTCCGTTCAAGAGTTGGCCGATGTATACCAGGTCCTCCGGTATCCGCCGCAGATGGTTGGCGACGTATTGCGCGCTGATCTGCAGCGTGAAACCAAAGACGATCAGGCCGCCGGCGATCCGGATGCCGAAGCTCTCTGCGAAAACGTTCATTTGCGGCACGGCGCGGCTCATGATCGAGAAAAACACGGTGATGACGAACGACACGGCCATCACCGGCGCGGCGATCTGCAGCGCCACGGAAAAAATCTGGGCGGTGCGACCGACGACCAGCTCGAACAGCGACGGGCTCAGGTGGCCGCCGCCAATGGGCAGCACTTCAAACGTTTTTGCGAAGCCCAGCAGCAGCCCGTGATGCAGATCCAGCGTGAGCATGGTGAGGATGGCGAGCAAGGAAAGCATCACGCCCGGCACCTGTTCTGACTGGTGTGAGGCCGGGTCGAAGATCTGGCCCATGCTCAGCCCGAGTTCCGAGGCGATGATCATGCCGGCGATGTCCACCGCGTAGAAGATGATCCGGCCCATGAAACCGAGCAGCAGGCCGATGCTCACCTCGCGGAACATCAGGCCGATCAGGGAAAAGAGATCCAGGTGCGCCGCGGAAAAGGCCGGCAGTTGCGGTGAAATCATCAGCGCGGCCAGCGCGGCCAGCGCGATGCGCATCATCACCGGAAAATTCACCGCCGAAAAAAATGGCAGCGCCAGCAGAAAGGCGCCGACCCGGACGAATGCCAGCATCCAGTTGTAGAAATCGAATTCCATCTCACTGCACCATCTGCGGCATCTTCATGATGACCGCGGTGGTGAACTCCATGAGCGTGCGCACGATCCACGGCAGCAGCAGCAGCATGATGCCGATGACGGCCAGCGCCTTGGGCACGAAGGCCAGGGTCTGTTCGTGGATGGTCGTGACGGCCTGGAACAGGCTCACGGCCAGGCCGATGACCATCGCGGTGATCAGGATCGGCGCGGCAATGGTCAGCGCCAGCGTGATCATGCTCTTGAGCAGGTCGATCGCGAATTCAGGATTCATAAATTGGTCAGCCAGGTGGCGGGTCCGGTTGTGGTAACGCTTTTGTCTGCTCCGCGCTTGCTCCAGATGCGCTTGCCCTTCGTGAGCACGGCCAGGCTCAGGTCCACGCTCCAGTTCAAAGGCCGCCGGTCCGGCCGGCTCACCACGGAAGATTTTTTTGGAGATTTCATGTTCCCGGTTTTACATCCCAAAGCTGCGGACGAGCGATTGCACAACCAGCGTCCAGCCGTCCACCAGCACGAACAGCAGCAGCTTGAGCGGCATGGAAATCGTCGCCGGCGGCATCATCATCATGCCCATGCTCATCAGCACGGTGGCCACGACGATGTCGATCAGGATGAACGGCACGTAAATCAAAAAGCCCATCTGAAACGCCGTGCGCAGCTCGCTGATGATGAACGAGGGAATGACGACGCGGAGCGGCAGGTCTTCCACCTTGGTGGGCGGCAGCTTGGCCATGGAGACGAACAGTTCCAGGTCCTTGGGCCGCGTCTGCTTGAGCATGAACGCGGAAATTTCATGGCTGGCGCGGTCCAGTGCCACCTGGCTGGTGATCTGTTTCGCCTGATAGGGTGCAAGGGCGTCGGTGTTGATGCGCTCCCAGACGGGCGCCATCACGAAGTAGGTGATGAAAAGCGACAGCCCGATGATGATCTGGTTGGCGGGCGCGCCTTGCAATTGCAAGGCCGAGCGGATGAACGAAAGCACGATGGCGACCCGCGTAAAGCACGTCATCAGCAGCAGGATGGACGGCGCCAGCGAGAGCAGCGTGAGGGTGAACAGGATCTTGATGCCCGAATCCACGTCCGGCGCGCCGTTGTTGGGCCCGAGTGAAATGGAAAGCGGTCCGAGGGTTGTCGCGGCATTCGTCTGGGCGGAGGCATGCGCGGCGCCAAGGGCGACCAGCGATACCACCAGTGCGATCTTGAAAAATGATTTCATTTCCGTTTGAGGACGTTTGCCAGCGCCTGGGCAAAGGGCATGGGGCCGGAAGGAACCTCAGTTGGCGTCGTGGTTTCGCCCGCTTCCGCATCCGGCAGATGGCTCAACAGGGTGACGCCCGCCGGCGAGGTGGCGATGAGAAAACGTTGTTTATCGTAACCGAGCACGCAAACACCCTGGCGCGCGCCGAGCGGGCGGCTTTCCAACACGTTCAACTTGGGCTGCTGGCCGCGCTTGCCGGCGAGCCGCTGCCAGTTTTTGAACAGCCATACGCCACCAAGAAAAAGTCCGAGCACCAGCGCCAGCGAGCCCATGACGCGCAAAATCGAACCGCCCGCATCCGGCAAGGGCAGGGGGGCGGTGACCGCATTTGTGCTTTGGGCGAAAACGCCGCCCGCCGCCAGGCTCAGGAGCGCCACGAGTAAAGACTTCCGGGCTCCAGTTGGACACCCCCGAAAACAAAAGGAAAAAACGGGGGGCTGGAGCACGGAATGAAATGGATTGCGGACGCGGTTCATGCGGAGGTGACGCTGCCGACGACTTCGGTGATCTTCACGCCGTAACGGTCCTCGATGACCACGACTTCGCCGCGCGCGATGAGCTTGCCGTTCACGTTCAGTTCGATGGGCGCATCGGCGGCCTTGTCGAGCTGCACGACCGAACCGATGCACAATTGCAACACCTCGCGCATCGGCAGTTTGCACCCGCCCAGTTCGATGGTGAGGCTGACGGGAACATCGAGCACAAGGTCAAGATTGGACGAATTTTCGAGGGTATTGTTCATTTGGTGATCGGACTGGTGAGTTGGACGGCCCATTTGGCATCGCTGGTGCCGGGCCTTCCTAAAAATTTCGGGATGTTGCCAAAACGCACGACCACTTGTGCGGCGCAGGCGGGATCCAGCGAGAGCAGGTCGCCGGGCTTCAGCCGGGTGACGTCGCCGGCGGACAGTTTCAATCCTTGCCACTCGGCGGTGACGGGAACTTTCACCGCGTCAAATTCACTGTTCCAGCGCGCCTTGGTGGCACGGGGCGCGGCCGCATCGGCGCCGGGCAGGGACGGGTTGATGAGCCGCATCAGCGGGTCAACGGTGGCATAGGGAAAAACGATGTGAAACGTTTCCTTCTGCTCGGCGATGCTGCTTTCCACGGAGATGATCAGCATGGCCGTGTCCGGCGGGGCGGTCTGGAGAAATTTGCTGTTGTTTTCGTGACCCAGAAGCTGGTGGTGCAGGTCGCGCATTTCCGGCCAGTGGTTGCACCACTCGGACAGGATGAGCGTTGCTGCCTGGTCAGAGAGCGCCACTTCAATGTCGCTCAAATCACGGTTGTCCGCCGGCAGTTCGCCCGGACCGCCCAGCAGGCGATCGACGAGTTGCAAGGCCAGGCGCGGCGGAATCACCAGCAGCCCGACGCCTTTTAGCGGTTCGGTCTTGAACAGCGTGATGTGCGAGGGGTTTGAGAGGCTTTCGGTAAATTTCTGGAAACTGACGATGTGGACCTTGGAAAGCGTCAGGCGGCACTCCAGCCGCAGGAACATCGCGAGGCGCGCGGCCAGGGAGCGGATGAACTGGTCATGCCGCTGGCGGATGCGGCGCAGTTCGCTCGCCGCCAGGAACCCGGATTGCCGGAAATCATGCGCCCGGATGTCCGCCGCCGGGCGTGATTCGCGCACACCTTTGTGCGTGAACACCATGACGTCAGGGGCGGCTGTCGGGGCGGGTTGCATGGGCTTACTGGATCCCGAATTCGGTGATGTAGATTTCGGAGACGGAATTGTCGCCGAGGATGTTGTTGAAACCGTTGATGAGCTCGGTGCGGATCAGGTTGCGCGCGCCGGGCTTTTCCAGGTCGGCGAGCGTTTTGGTCGAGAGGATGCCCATGGCCATGTCGCGCAGCGGCGCATCATTGTCCGCCAGCTTGGTCTTGAACTCCTCGCCGCCCGTGCTGGCGAGGGAAAGGCTGACGAGCAGGTAGCGCTGGCCCATCGTGCCCGCGATGTTCACCAGCAGCTTGTTGAACGGCACGTTCATCTTTTTGCCTTCGCCGGCCTGTTTGGATTTGTCGCCGGCGGCGGCGGCCGCGGTTTCCTTGATGCCGAGGCTCTTTTGCAGTTGCGGCACGATGACGAACTTGGTCATGCCGAACGCCAGCGCGGGCATCAGCACGATGCTCGCGATGAGCGGCAGCCAGGCTTTCGCCCCGCCTGACGCGGCCGGTGCGGCGGCTGCGCCTTCGCCCTCGGGATTGTTTTTTTCGTCGGCCATAAGATCAGCGTTTCAGGTTGACGAGGGTTTGGAGGACGTCGTCGCTGGTGGTGATGACCTTGCTGTTGGCCTCGTAGGCGCGTTGCGTGGTGATAAGTGACGTGAGCTCCTGGGCGAGATCCACATTGGACATTTCGAGCGAACCGCTGTTCAGGCCGCCGAGACCGTTGCTGCCGGGGGCGACGGGAGCGGCCAGCGGTCCGGCGGTGGCGAGGTTGGAATACAGGTTGCCGCCAACCTTGACGAGCTGTTCCGGGTTGGAAAAATTTTGCAACAAAACCTGGCCGCGGGTGAACGAAGGGGTGCCATCCGACAGGGTGACCGTGATGGTGCCGTTGTTGTTGATGAGATAGCTTTGCACCGCCGCCGTGCTCCCGGCTGAATTGCCGGTGCCGTCAATTTTGACGTCGCCTACGGTGGTCAGGCCGGCGTCGCTGTAGCCTTGCAGCCGCATGCCGGAACTGGTCACCAGATAACCGTTGGGATCCTTGGTGAACTCACCGTCGCGCGTGACGAAAGTGTTGCCGGTGGTGGGATCTTTCACCTCGAAAAAGCCGTTGCCGTTGATGGCCATGTCGCTTTGGACGCCGGTGCTGGAGATGGAACCGGGCGTGAACTGGTTATTGATGCTGGCCGTCATGATGCCCGTGCCCACTTGCATGGTGCCGGCGGCATCGGAGCCAAGCGTCTGGCTCAGGGTGTCCGCAAAATCCACCGTGGCGCTTTTGAAGCCGACCGTGTTCACGTTGGCGATGTTGTTGGCGATGACGTTAAGGCTCTGCTGGAACTGTTCCAGGGCGCTGACACCGGAGTCGAGTGAGAGAAGCATGTTTTATTTTGGTTGGGGGTTTAATTGCCGGATGAAGTCGTTGGGGTTGTCACCGGCGTCTGGCTCGCTATCGTTGGGGTGACCGAGGTGACCTGGCTTAAGGCGTAATTCTGGCCGTTGACATTGATTTGCGGCACGCCGTTGTTCAACACCACGCCCGACACCACGCCGCTGGTGGAGGTCTGCGAATCGACCTGCAACGTGACCGTGGTGCCTACGAGGCTGTTTGCCTGCATCATCGCCAACGACGAAGTGGACTGGCTGGCCTGCTGCAACGCTGTGAACTGCGCCATTTGTGCCGCCATGTCCGTGTCTGACTTTGGGTTCATGGGATCCTGATACTGGATCTGGGCCACCAAGAGCTGCAAAAAGTCGTTCTGGTTGAGCGTCTGGCTGGGGTTTGCGATGCTGTCGGTCGTGTTTGCCGGGTTGCTGGCTGCCGAAGATGATACTGATGAAACATTGCTCATATTTTTATATTCTGTTTACGCCCACGATTCCCAGCTGCCGGCGATGGCCGGGGCCAGCCGCGCAGTGGCGCCGCCACGGTTCATCGCCACCGCAAATTCGGCGAAGGCCGACGCCTGCTGTGCCGCCTCCTCGCGTGACGATTGCTGCCGTGAAAAATTGCCGGTGCCGGCGTTGCCATTGCCAGCCGTTGAAAAACTTGTCTCGCTGCCCAGGGGCGCGAGCTTGATGCCGCGCTGTTCCAGTTTCGCCTGCAACTCCGGCCAGTGCTGGTTCATCAATTGGTAGTCCCCGCGTTGCAGGACCGCTTCCGCTTCCACGGTGCCGTTGCGATGCCGTAATTCCAGCGACAGCTCCGTGCCGGGGCCGGGCTTGATGACCACTTGGAGCGAATCTGACTTGGAATCAACCATCCGCAGGGCGTTGATCGATACCAGATCGTGCGTGCGCTCGACATCGCGCATCCGTGCGTCCGTCAGGGAGGGCAGGGCGGCGATGCCGGCAGTTTCCGGGGCATCCACGGGCGCCGGATTGGCCGACGGCAGCGGAAGATTGAAATCTTGATTTTGTTTTTCCGATGAACGAACCGCCATGACCGTGGCGTGCGCGGGCAAAACCGTTTCGCGCGACGTGCCATTCGTGCCGCCCGGCAAAACTTGCACGTCTAAACCGGCAACTTTGTTCGTTTTATCGCTGTTTTTCATCGACGAAGCTGTAATTGCAACTCCCGTGCCATTATTCTTTACGGGTTCTGCCGGGTTGCCGGTAACCGGTGGAACTGCCTGATATTTGTCATCTGTCCGCGCCGGAGCGCTCGTCACAAGATCGGGGGCGTTCTGGACCAGGTGGGCCATGGCATGATCTTCAGTCTTGATGGCTTCTGCCTGGGTATCGGCTTCACCCGCCTGAGCCGAGGCATTTTTTTCAACTTTGGTGGGTTCCGATGGGGTAATGGATGCTCCCACCTGAGCCGTGACGTTTTTTCCGGCCTCGATGGATTCCAGCAGGGTGCCAGTCTTGCCTGTTGATGGCGGGACCACCTTGGCATCGGTGGCGGATTGCGGAGTTTTTGTCCCGGAAGCCAAAGCAGCCGGGGAAATGACGTCGGTTGATATTTTCAGACTTTCTGCCGGCAACATTTCGTTCGTGGGCAGAAGTGTTTCCATTCCCGATTTGTTCCCGGTGGTTTTGGTGGCTGATTTTTCGGGCGCGTTTTTTTCAGGCGTCGTCACCGGGCTTGTGTTTTTCCCCACAGCGGCAATGGCCGGGCCGGAAGTGATGGTGGGCAATGCCTTGGTCACGCCCGTTGCCGGGGTAGGTTGTGCGGCCGAAAAATCTCCCGCCAAAACCATTTTCTCGGCCTCCACATTGCCGGCTCCCGGATGTTCCATCAGTGGCAGCGACAAAAAGACCGGCAACGGTGTGCCGGTGTCATTTGCCAGAGTGGGCAGGCTTGCCATCAGATCAGTTGCGGTAGTTTCTTTGGATGCCGCCGGCGATCCGTCCGGCTGGCCGGATGTTGCCTTTGCTTTGATGTTGTTGCCCGCATTCCCGGGGATGCAGCCGGCATCCTTGGCCGTTGTTTCGCCAGCCGGTTGTGATTTGCCGGCATGCCCTTTGGTTAAAGCCGCTGTCGCCTTCCCTCTGTGCGGCAGGTTGTCCGGATGTTCCTTTGATTTTTGATCCGGCGACATCGCGCGCTCCATCAAGCGTCTGAATTCGCCATCCGGTGCCGGCTCGCCCGGGAGATCCCTGGACGGGGATGGCTCTATGCTGTTGGTGGAAACGGGCGCGGGCGGGAGGAGGTCAAGGGGTTGCATTGGAAGAAAGGCTGTTGGTGGCCGAGATCGGCAGGACTTCCTTGAGCCGCTGGGTGATGGTGGCGGCGCGTTTGGCCTTTGCCGGACCCTGCTTGCTCATCGCATCGAGGATCGGGCCGGAAACGTCCGTTTTCATCAGGAACAACAGCTTTGCGGTTTCATCGTCTGAGATTTCGTTGAGCATCGTCGCCGCGCCCTCGGGCGACATGTCGGCGATGACTTTTATCTGCTTCTTCGCGTTCACCGCTTCCTGGTCCTTGAACTGGAGCACGCGCTGGTCGAAATCTTTTTGCAGTTTCGTGACCGTCGAGGTGACCGTGGAGATCTCGCGGTTTTCCGCCGTCAGCCGCATCTCCCAGTCCTTGAGCTGTTCTTCGCGCAAGGCCAGCGCCGCGCGCTCCTCCTTGAT
>DATHQS010000256.1:0-3004 GCA_035482455.1 Candidatus Acidiferrales bacterium
CCGTGCCTTGTGCCCTGACTGCGCCAAGCCCTCCGCGTCACAACGCATGACCTGCTCGGAGAATTGCGCCACCTCGCTCACGCGCAATGACCAGGCGCTGCAACTCCTCCTGCACAAACACGTCCAGGGCGCGCGCATCAACGCCATCTTTTATTTGCTCTGTGGTGTGTTGTCAGTAGGCGGTGCGGTGGGCGCATACAATTATCTGCCCTCGCCATTTCTCATCTGGTTTTGCGCCGGCTGCGGTTTTGTTTTCCTCGCCTCCGGTCTGTGGCAGTGGCTCGCCGCCCGGAAGCAGACCGGCGGGTAATTGCTTTCAAGAAAAGTTAAATGCGGATCTATCCCGAAACCCGTACGGCCACCGGTTTCCCTTCCATGACCTCCATCTGCTCCACCGCCTCGTCATGCCCCAGGGCCAGGGCGGCGGCAATCTGCTTCGGTTCCACGCTGAACGAACCCACCGGCATTTGCCGCATCGGCCGGAACACCCGGATCCGGACCCCTGCCGGCGGCTGTTTCATCAGGTCCAGGGCGGCGTTGTAATAGACGTTTTGTTGCGCGGTCCAAACCCGCGCCACGGCCGGAAAGTCCGGGAAGGCAAACCGGCCCATCCACCGCGAAACCGGCTTGAGCCGGAAAGCCGGATTATGTGTGAGCACCACCGTGATGTCGGTGGCCCCATCTTGAATCGCCCGGCGGAGGGGAATGGGATCCGACACCCCGCCGTCGGCATACGGCTGGCCGTCCACATAATCAAATCCCCGCGTCGCCAACGGCATGGAAGACGTTGCGCGCAGCGCCGCAAACACCCTGTCATCAAAGACATGGAAATAAACCGGTTCCCCGGTGTGACAGTCGGTCAGCACGATGAAGAATTTCGTCGGCGCCCGTTGCAGCGCTTCTACGGAAAGCGGCACCCGCGTCCGCATGACATGATCCACCAAATAGGCCAGATCGATGATCGGTTTGCGGCGGAGGAAGTTGGTTTTACGCACCACCCGGCTGGCCAGTTCGCGCCAGATCACCAAGCCCGGCTCCCACATGTCGGCGACAAAATAAGCTGCGGAACAGGCGCCGGAGGAAGCCGCATAGACAAAATCGTACTGTCGCCGCCCGCGCTCCTGAAGAAAAGCCAGCACCCCCGCCGCCCAGGCACCACGCATTGCCCCGCCCTCCACAATCAACGCTGTTTTGCGGCTCGCTTCTGACCCAGCATTTTCAACCATCGACGACATGCAATCCTTCCACCGGCGGATCCGGTTGCAACTTGCGAACCCTCCAAGAGGATTCAGTAATTTAAAATAGCACACTTCTGGTCAAAATATAGTGAGGCACCCATCTTTAAGAAGTCTGCCCATTTTAAGCGGTTTGAAGTTGCTGCGGACTGCCGCCACCGGCTCCCTATCAGGCCGCCAGCTTCAAAAACGCCGCGCGGTCCTTTGCCGAGGGGATTTCCGCCGCCAGCGCCTGATACAGCCCTGCGCGCGTTGAAACACTCTTCGCCGCCCGGTTCACTAGCACCTTCGCCATCGGGCCGACATATAAGGCCAGATCCTGCCGCGCGCGTTCCAAGAGCGCCGCATCGAGTTGCGGTGCCGGCTTCGGTTCCGGCACTGGCACTGGCACCGCCGGTTCGGCCGCCTCGTCCGCGGGCGCAGCGGGAAATATATCGCCACACGCCTTCAAAAAGCGTTCCCGGTCGTTCTTCTCGGGAATGAACCCCAGCAGATTATCCCGCAATTCCGTCGCCGACCGCGCCCGCTGGCCCGCGCTTTGCACGATGCGCCTCGCGAGCGGCCCCACGATCAGCGCCAGGTGATGCTCCACCGTCTTGATGTTCGCCGCGAACTGCGGCGCGATCTTGCGGATCATCATCGTGTTGGTGACAGGCGCGGGATGCGCCGCATTCGGCAGGTGCAGTTCGTAAACGATGTGCTCGCGCTGATGCTTGTCCTGCCGCACGCCTTCCGCCCGGAACAGCGCCGCATAGCCTTCCGTGAGCAGGCTTGCAACCTCGAAAAATGAGCGCGACACCAAAATCTGGTTATCCCCCGCGAAGCTCATGATGCGCTGGCCCACGTTGATCCCATCGCCCGCCGCCGCCATGTTGCCGTTGATGTCGCGCACCAGCTTCACCGAGCCGAGGTTGATGCCGATGCGCACATGCATCGGTTTTGGGAGGGGTCCTTTTTCCTGGACGATGTTTCCCAGCACGCTCATGGCACACTTCATTGCCGCCTCCGGTTCACCCAGAAAAACAATCGCCGCGCCGTCGCCGCAATCCAAGATCACCCGGTCATGCTCCGGCGTGTCCTTCAGCCCTTCGCCGAGATATTGTTTGAAACGCGCCCGCCACTGCGCCTGCACCTCCTGCGACTGCGTGCTGTACTTGACCATGTCCACGAACAGCACGCTCACCAGCCACGTGCGTTCGAGGTCGAAGGTTTCCACCGTGGGTTCCGGGTTGCTCATTCCTTGTCCAGCATCTTCATCGCCGCCAGCAGGCTGCGGTGCATCCGGTTGAACGACGCCACGAGCATCGAGATTTCACAATGGCCGCGGCATGGCAGCTCGGGCACGTCCATCTTGCCCTCGCTGATCAGTTCCGCGCTGTGGGCCAGCTGGCTCACCGGCCGGATCACCAGCACCACCAGCAACGCATTCAAAAACAGCAACGTCACCGCGCCCACGCCCAGCAGCAACGTCATCAACTGCCGGAATTCATGGTTCGCCATCTGCTCCGGCAGCGAGGCCGGCACCGAAACGATCTGCGCGGCGATCACATCATCCTGCTTCCAGCCGAACCCGTTGGCCGGGCCGTAAAGCTCGACCATCGCCGCCGGGGCCGCGGCGGGCGTGGAATGGCATTCCAAGCAGGACGCCCCCGCGCGCAACGGTCGCGCCAGGTACAGTGACTTGCCCATCGGCGTCATCCGGTCGCCGCTGAATATTTTCTGGTCCGGATGGTTGCGGAAATTATTTATGATATCCGCCTCCCAGTCCT
>DATHQS010000257.1:0-7998 GCA_035482455.1 Candidatus Acidiferrales bacterium
CGGTGTGCGCATTCAAGATTCCGCACTGGTCGCGGCCGCGACGCTCTCGCATCGCTACATCACCGACCGGTTCCTGCCGGACAAGGCGATCGACCTCGTGGACGAAGCCGCCTCGCGCATCAAGATGGAACTCGATTCCAAGCCGACGGAGCTGGACCAGCTCGACCGGCAGATTTTGCAACTCGAGATCGAGCGCACGTCCCTCGCGAAGGAAAAAGATTCCGCGAGCAAGGAACGACTGAAACGGCTCGAAAAGGAACTGGCCGATCTGAAGGAGAAATCCAAGGCGCTCACAGCGCAGTGGCAGAATGAAAAGGCCGCGGTCAACGCGGTCAGTGTCGTCGCTTCACAACTGGAGCAGGCGAAGATCGAATTGGAACAGGCGCAGCGCAAGGGGGATTTGAACCTCGCCGCGCAAATCCAATACGGCAAGATTCCCGATCTGGAACAGAAGCTCGCGAAGATTGAAAAACAATCCAGCGAAACCACGCGCACTTCGCTTTTGCGGCAGGAAGTCACGGACGAGGACATCGCCCGGGTGGTGGCGGCGTGGACGCATATTCCCGTTTCGCGGATGCTGGAAGGCGAACGGCAGAAGCTGGTGAAGATGGAGGAACGCCTGGCGCAGCGGGTCATCGGGCAGAAGGCCGTCATCAAGGCCGTGGCCGACGCCGTGCGGCGCGCGCGGAGCGGGTTGCAAGACCCGGACCGGCCCATCGGCTCGTTCATCTTTCTCGGCCCGACCGGCGTGGGCAAGACGGAGACGGCCCGCGCGCTGGCGGAGTTTCTCTTCGACGACGAAAACGCCATGGTGCGCATCGACATGAGCGAATACATGGAGAAATTTTCCGTGCAACGGCTCATCGGCGCGCCGCCCGGCTACGTAGGCTATGATGAAGGCGGGCAATTGAGCGAGGCGGTCCGGCGACGGCCGTATTCCGTGGTGCTCTTCGACGAGATCGAAAAGGCGCATCCCGATGTGTTCAACGTGCTGTTGCAGGTGCTCGATGACGGCCGGCTCACGGACGGGCAGGGGCGCACGATTGATTTTAAAAATACGATCGTCATCATGACCAGCAACCTCGGGTCGCCGATTATCCAGGAATATTTCCTCGACGGCAAAACCGACAAGGTGTCGCATCAGGCGATGGAGGACAAGGTGATGGCGGAGTTGAAAAAGCATTTCCGCCCGGAATTCCTGAACCGCGTGGACGACGTCATCATTTTCCAAAGCCTGGACGAGGACGAACTGGCGCAGATCGTGGAAGCGCAACTGGTGCGGCTGGAGAAGCGGCTTGCGCAGCAGAACCTCACGCTGGAGGTGGACAAGGCGGCGAAGCTGCTCATCGCGAAGGAAGGCTACGACCCGCAATTCGGCGCGCGTCCGCTCAAGCGCGCGGTGCAGGAGCATCTGCTCAATCCGCTCTCGATGAAACTGCTCGAAGGCGAGTTCAAGCCGGGCGACAAGATCAAGGTGACGGTGAAAGATGGGGAACTCGTATTTCAGCGGAAATGATTTGATTCGGAGAGATGCAACTTTCATCCATAGCCGGGCGCGGATACCCCGCTGAACGCCTTACAGGTCGTCAACGAGACGGTTTGTTGAAGGCGTCCAGGATGAACTGCGTCTTGTTTGAAAAGTAAGACAATGCGATGGGGGTGAGTTTGAAAGCTCTCAACAAGTTTTTAAACACGCGCAGTTCCGCGCAACCTTGAGTGATGTACCCACGGTTAAATCGGATGGCTGCCTTGGACAAGGAATCAACCAAGGCCCGCCTTTGCGGGGCCGGCAAGGACATCTGCTGCAAGCCGGCAAGCATCGAGTTGATTTCCTGGCCGGCCGTTGTGACTTCCAAGATGAAGTAGTAAGGGTAACTTGTTGCAATGCTGTCGCTGACTTCCAGGCGGATAAGATATTCTCCCGTCTTGAAAACATTGGTGACGAGCACTCCTGAATTGGTGAAGACCAGTGGGGCGTCGAAAACCAGGCCATCCCACCCGGTCCAGGCGAATTGCATGGGAAGATAGAAGGGATCCATGCTGGGCGAGGCATCAAACACAACCCCGGCATCGCGGTTGTTTGGAGAAATCGCCTTGTAAACGGAAGGGGTGATGACCATGTCATAATCGGGGGGTAGCACCACTTTCGCAGTCGGACCGTTGGCAAAGTCATAGGCGGGCACCAATTGTCCCAGATAGTTGCTGGGGCCGAAATCCACCGCGGCATACCAGTTGCCGGCGATAAGGCTGTGGACCTGGTTGGTGGTCAACGTCAGGGGGGCCGGGCGTAAATAGAAGGTGCCAGCATCTTCTATCAGGTTTGTCACTTGGACCACCGGGTTGAATGAACCATCCGGCTGTTTTTCCAAAATCCAGCTTTCCAGCGGCGGCGAAGACATGCTGATGCCAAATTCCAGCCAATTGGTAAATCTGGGCGCGCCGGGGATGGGAAATGACTTCACCTGGTAATATCCGGCACTGCCGGATAACGAAGCATTGTCGGGCGAGCCCGGCAGAGGCGAAAAGTCCATCCAAAAATACATGTCCGGCCCGTATGTGTTGGGGCCGACGACTTGGGCGTCGCAACGCAAAGCCATGACCAGCGAACAGAGGAGGATGAGCCGTTGTGTCATAGATGCCTGTTTCATTGGTGCCCGATAATATTACCTTTGTGATTATGTGATGGCCGCAAACGGTGGCAATGTTAAATTTCAAAAGGCGGCCTCCGTTGCCAGAGGCCGCCTGCGCTTTTTACAGTGAATGATTATTCCAGATCAAGGAGCCGGTGTGACGTCGAGCACGCTCGCGTCATAGGTGATGGGCGCGTCGGTGGGGTCGAGGAACTCCAAGGCCACCGTCTTGGTTTCATGCGGACGCAGGATGCCGTCGCCGCCGACGGACACGCTAACGTACGGACTGCCGAGCGGTGTGAGGATGGCGGTGGTGCCGTCGGAGTTAAGCAGCGTGGCGTTGGCGCTCAGATTATCCAGCACGAGGAACAGCGGCGCGGGTATCGGGCTGGTGCCGTTGTTGGTGATGTGGACGATCTGCTTGACCTGATGCGTGTGCGGGTTGGACACGAAGCCTTCGGCGCTGATCGCCGTGCTCGCGGGAGCCGGGATGGCGCCGGCGATGAACAGGTCGCTCAGGTCATTGACGGTGGCGACGTTGTTGTAACCGCCAAAGTTGTTGGTTTCGGTCACCGGGATGGGGTTGTTGATCAGCGGCAGGCCGAAGATTTCCTCCATCGATTTGATGTCGGAAGAATGGTTCACGACCACGGAACTGGCGTAGGCGTTGCCCTTGGCCAGCGGCGAGATGATGATTTCGGGCAACGTGCGGGTGAGATCATCGCCGCCTTCGGTCTCGTCCCACCAGATGATGATCACGCCGTTGTCCTGATAGGCGGGCGTGGCCATGATCTGCGGAATGACCTGGGCGAGGAAGTTGTCGCCTTGGGCGATGTTTGCCGAATCACCGCTGTAATGTATGCCGTGATAGGTGAATCCGCCGTTCAACGCGGTGTGTGCGTCATTGTACTGGTTGGGCGTGATCCAGTTGTAGCGGCCGGTGGTGTTGTTGTTCAGATCGTCAAACAATTGCGCGAGCGGGTAGACGTTCTGGAGGTGCGTGTCGGAGAAGAACGCCATGGGATTGTGTTTGACGGCGTAATTGTACTGGGTCGAGCCGTTGAAGGGATTGACCGGGCCGGTGTTTCCGGAGGCGCTGTTGGTCGGGGTGGCGGCGAGCTGGACGTCTTCCTGATAATTTTTCCACGGAATGCCGGCCGCGTTCAATTGTGCGGTCAGGTGCGGCGTGTCATAGATGTTGCCGTTGGGAACGCTCGGGTCGGCATCGCTGTGGAAACCGAAGTCCGTCCCCGCTTCCGCCCAGACGTAATTCGGCTCGGACGGATGAACCCCGGTGCCGGAGTTGAAGTAATTCACGGCAAAGGAGACCTGTGCGGCGTTGGGGTTGCCGGGCGTGATGAGGCTGTTCATGTAAGGCGCCGCCGGGTTGCCAAAGACCGGCTGCGGACTGGACTGGTTGGTCGGTTGCGTGAAGTTGTGGTTTTCCATGGCGATCACAAAGATGCCGCCGGCCGATGCGAGTTGGGCCGACAGGCAAGCACCCGCGACGACGGCGCCCAGCAGGGCGGTACGACGAAGGCTGAACCCGGGCCGGGATTCAGAAGCAACGAGCGGACGGTTTGACCGGTCATTTAACAGATGTTTTTTCATAGGATCATTGGTTGTGTCATTGTTTTGTTTTCTTCCCCTTGTTTTCGGGCTCGTTTCCAGCGTTACCTAATCACACCTGTGCGGTGGAGGTAAACGTGACGATTGTTAAATCCTGTTAACGGAGATGACAGGACGGTGACAGCCCGGTTACTTGTCCTGAAATGGCCTCAGAAAATGACCAAGAAGAAATTTGGGTGACAATTCAATGTCATCACACGACCCACCGGGGAAACGGAATGAGGAATGAATTTACGGACTGAAACTCAATGAAGTTTGATTATTCCGGGTTCACATCTTGCCGGACATCATTTTGGCCACGTCAGCCTCGTGTTTTTCGTACTCCTTGTTGTCCACGGTGAACTTGTTGAACATGTAGTTGGAGTTTTTGTATTCCCAGCCCTGGCCGGCATCGGAGTAGGTCAGCTTGGTGGTTTCGCCCTGCATGAACTCCTTGTGGGTGGGGTCGGCGAGCGGCGGATTGCTGACCTTGGGATGGCCGAAGAAACCGCCGCCGATGAGGTGGCCGGAGCAGACGGCGTATTGGCCCACAATCGTGGTGTGTTCCTCACCCTTGATTTCGCGCGTGATGGCGACGTAGCGAAATTCGCGCGTCTTGGCGGCGGGCGGAAAGAAATGCGCGGCCAGTTCCTTGAGCGCGGCGCGCTGTTCATCGTTCGCCTTCTCGTCGATGTAGACGTAATCAAAATTCCAGTTGCCGAAGGATTCGAACATGGTCTGGTGCTCGGGGCTTTGGACGAATTGGGCGACGGCGAGGCCGTCCAGCGACACCTTGCCGTAATGGCCCTTGGTGATGAAAATGATCTGCGCACCGTCGCAAGTCATGCGCGAGGGCGGGGATTTGAACCAGCACGGGCAGGCGGGATGGCAGGAGCAGGCCTCTTCCAGTTCACCGGAGACCTTCCAGGAAACCTTGGGTGCTTCCGCGGCCATGATGGTCGAAGCGAAAGTGATGAGAACAAGCAGAACGAGGGTGTGGCGGAGGGACGTAGTTTTCATGGTTTTCCTTTCATTAAAAACGTAACGGATGCCAATAAGGACTTTAGCACCATGTGGGAATCCGTCAATGGGTTCGTGATGGGGTGCGACCGGCCGCATGGGTTGACGGGGGATATGCGTTGTGTTCAACTTGGCCCGCAACAACACAAGCGCTTTGAACCTTTCCGAATACATCCTGCTGGCGGCCAGTTCGTTGTTCGTGATCGTGGATCCGCTGGCGACGGCCCCGGCGTTCCTGGCGATGACGCCGAACGACACGCCGGAGCAGCGTCTGCGCACGGCGCGGATCGCGTGTTTCACGATGGCGGTGGTGCTGCTGGCATTCTCGGTGGCCGGCACGGTCATCTTCAAGGTATTCGGCATCACCATGCCGGCGTTTCAGATCGCCGCGAGCATCGTGCTGCTGCTGATCGCCCTGGACATGCTGCGGGTGCAGCGTTCGCGGGTGCAGGAAACCCGCGAGGAAACCCGGGCGGGCACGGAAAAAACCGACATCGCCATCACGCCGCTGGCCATCCCGATGCTCGCCGGCCCGGGGGCGATTTCAACGACCATCCTGCTGCAGAACGAGGCCAGGACGATTCCGCAACACATCGCGCTATACGGGTGCATCCTGTTGGTGGCGGTCGCAAGCTACTTGGTTTTTCGCATAGCGGTGCGGAGCGCGCGCTGGCTCAACCCGATCGCGACGAGTATCGCCATCCGTATCATGGGACTGTTGCTGGCGGCGGTGGCGGTCCAATTCATGCTAAATGCGATCAAGGAATTTCATGCCACGCTGAATGTTGTTCCGCCGTCGTGACCATTGGCCGTTCGCGCATTCGACTTGAATTCAACCGGCGGCGCGGGATACTCGCAGGATGAACCGCCGAAAATTTCTCCAACTCGGTGTAGTTGGCGCGGGCGCCAGCCTGACCGGAGTGGGAACGTTGCGGGGCGAGCCGGCCGCGAAATTCATGCCCGGCAAATCCCCGGTCACCGTGGCCATGCCCATCAGCGTGGCGCCGCTGGTGCAGCGCGACCTGGATGCGATGTTCGACGACATGCGGACGCGGGCGGGCGTCAACACGCTGTTCATCTTCATCTATTCCCACGAGCCGCATCGCGCGGGCGTGGAGGCGGCGGATTTTCACGGTGGCAATTATGCGCGGCCGCACATGCAATATTACAAGGACACGCCGTTGACGCTGGCGGACATGCAGGCGCCGGAGTTCGGGAATGTGGATGTGCTGGAGCGCGTGATCCCAATCGCCAAGAAACATGGCATTCGCGTGTTTCCATTTTTGCTGGAGGACAATTCGCTGCCGGCGGCGGTGAAGGCGAACTGGGAAACACTTTACGAGGTGGATCATCATGGACGCCGCACGAACGGGCATCCGGGCGGGCCATGCTTCAACAATCCGGGCTACCAGAATTTCACGCTTGGGTTGGTGGAGGATTACGCGCGTTCGTACGACATCGGCGGCCTCATGTGGGGCTCGGAACGCCAGGGCGGGTTGCTCAATACGCTGGGGCTTTCACAGAGCAGCGGGGTGGACCCGGGGCGGACGACGTGTTTCTGCGAGTTCTGCCAGAAGAAGGGCAAGGAACGTGGCATCGACGTGGAACGGGCGCGTCATGGGTTTGATGAGATGGAAACCTTCGTTCGCAACAGCCGCGCCGGGCAGCGTCCGCGTGACGGCTATTTTGCGGAGTTCTGGCGGTTGTTGCTGAAGAATCCAGAAGTGCTGGCGTGGGAAAATCTGTGGGCGACGAGCCGGCATGAATTGCAGGCCTCGATCTATCGCAAGGTGAAAGGCGTCAACCCGGCGCTGCAGGTGGGCTGGCACGTCTGGCAGAATGTTTCGTTCAGCCCGTTTCAACGGGCGGAGGAAAATTTGGCGGATCTGGCGGACTGCTCGGATTTCATCCGCCCGGCGGTTTATAACAACGTGGCCGGCGGACGGTTTGTGAGCTACGTCAAGGGCGCGCGCGAGTCGGTGTATGGCGATCTGCCACCGGAGGCGACGTTGGAGCTGCTTTACAAGCAATTGAATTACGATGAGGCGACGCACGACAAGCTCGCGGCGACGGGCTTCTCGGCGGATTACGTCGAGCGCGAGACGCGTCGCTCGGTTGAGGCCGTGGCGGGGCATCCGGTCCAGATCTGGCCGGGCGTGGACATCGATGTGCCGGTGAGCGCGAAGGAATCGCATTGCACACCGGAAAGCGTGGCGCAGGCGGTGAAGGCGGCGTTCAAGGGCGGGGCGGAAGGAATCATACTTTCACGCAACTATATCGAGATGAAACCGGAGAACTTATCGGGCGCGGGGAAGGCGCTCAAAGAGCTGGGGATGATTTGAGGAGGACAATTGCGGTCGCGTTGGTGGTTGCTTTCACGCGCCGCTCGGTTGCACAGGCGCGACTTGTCATGTCCAGCAATCGACCAATGTGATCTACCAGATGGACATCGCCAAAATTGCCGGTTCCAACTTCGTGCCGACGGCGCGGGCGCTGGCAGTTTCGCGGGCGAGATCGACTGGTCAAACCGTGACCGCACGGAACACTTCGGAAATAAATTGTCAGTGTGCGCAGAGCATGCCGGACAATGTGCCGGGCAGTGAACCAGCAGGCTCTGAATCAGTCGGATATCACACACAATACCCGCTGACGTGTGCGGCGATGGAATTTTCGCGCCGGGTTTTTTTATCACGGCAGTGGTAAGCGGCTTTACTCCGGTGGATATTCACTGCTCACAAAA
>DATHQS010000258.1:0-5783 GCA_035482455.1 Candidatus Acidiferrales bacterium
AGGTATTCGAGCAGCGCGTATTCCTTGGGCGTGAGATCCAACCGTTTCCCACCGCGGCGCACTTGTTGTGACAGCCGGTCCAGTTCCAGGTTGTCAATGCGCACCACGCTGCACTGGTTGATCGAGCCACGGCGCAACAAAGCCTTCACCCGCATCTGCAGCTCGGCAAAAGCAAATGGCTTGGTCAGGTAGTCGTCCGCGCCCGCTTCGAAATTCTCCACTTTGCTGGCCATGGCATCGCGCGCGGTCAAAATGAGGATGGGCATTTGCGTGTTGCGGCCACGGATGCGCCGGAGCAATTCCAGCCCGTCCATGCCCGGCAACATCAGGTCGAGGATGATGAGGTCATATTCGTAAGTGTTCACCATCGCCCAGCCGTTGTCGCCGTTGTCGGCCACATCCACGGCGTAGCGCTCGGCTTTCAGGCCGCGGGCGACAAATTCGGCCACCTTGCGCTCATCCTCTATAACTAAAATACGCATGTCTCAACCAAACTAGCATAACTTTATTAAGGGACAGCGAAGAAATGATTAAAATTTGTTCAGAATCGTTAATCCGGGATGAGGTTGTGACAGAAGAGACGCATGAAAACGGCCATTGTTTCAACCGTTGCTCGACAGGCGAGTCGTTGGCTGGCGGGCTTTGAGCGAGGAACTCATTTTGGATTTTGAAATGAGTTCTTAATACAGTTCAGGCCGATTCTTTTATAGAGAAGGTTTTTGTGATGGCGCGCGACGGCCCGCCGCATATCCTCGGCCTCTTATATTCGGCATGCGCATAGAAATACCATCGGACAAAAAGGCCACGGAATACTTGGCAAACGAGCGGACGTTCCTGGCCTGGATTCGAACCTGCATCGCGGTCATCAGCCTCGGATTTGTCATTGCCCGGTTTGGCGTCTGGTTGCGCGAACTCGCCACGCGGATTGAGCCGGGAACTGAGGTCCAAAGCACGAGATTTTCGCTCCTGATTGGCGTGGCCATGATGGCGTTCGGAAGCCTGCTCACCCTCCTGGCGGCATGGCGCTATCACGCCATCAATCGGGCGATCGACCGGGGCGAATTCCAAGTTGATCGAGGACTTGTCATCATGGTCACGATTTCGGTCGCATTGCTGGGGACGGTGATGATCGCGTACTTGCTGCTAACGGGAAATCGCATGTGATCGCCGAAATGCCGGCGAATCGGTCGTGGGGCGGACAGGCGACATGATACCAGCCGGTCCCGGCGTCGTAGGCTGCGACGTTAACTCCACGGACACCAAATAACCGGAGCTTCCTCACAGTGATCCGGGCCGGTGCCGGGCGGCAAAATTCGACTTGATGGCCGCCTTCCGCTTTTCAGGCATTTTGCCGTTTTGTCACACTTCTGTCACGAAGCCGTAACAATAGATGGGTACAACACACTGGTCGTTTAACGATTAACAGAAACCGTACCTACACATCCCTATGCTTCCTAAAAAATTGAAATCACTTGCGCTGCTCAGCGGCGCGCTGCTGAGTGCGAGCGTTGCCTTCGCCCAGCAGGACAACAAGGCCCTGCTCGATCTATTGGTAAAGAAAGGCATTATTACCCAGCAAGAAGCGGGGAATCTTCAAAGCGAGATCAATGCGCCCGTCGCGCCCGCGCCGACCGCTGGCTCGCCGGCCACCACGCCAACCGTTGTTACCACCACGCCGTCCGGCCAATCCCCGCTGTATTTCCAGATCGGGGCGGCCAAATTCACGCCGTTTGGCTTCTTGGATTTAACCACCGTTTATCGGACGACAAACGTCGGTAGCGGCATCGGCACGAGTTTTGCCTCAATTCCTTACAGCAACAGCACGGCCGGCCAATTGTCGGAAACCCGTTTCAGCGCGCAGAATTCCCGTCTGGGCCTGAGAGTTGACTCAGACGTGGGTGACGCGAAGGTGCTGGGCTACGTTGAATCTGACTTCCTCGGCCAGACACCCACCGCCGTGAGCCAGACGAGCAATTCTGACTTGCTCCGCCTGCGCATTTATTTTGTCGATGTCCGCTTCCATGACTGGGAAGTCCTCGCGGGACAGGACTGGAGCATGCTCACGCCTAACCGCAAAGGCCTCTCACCTGTACCGAGTGACATCTTCTACACGCAGAACATGGATACAAACTACCAAGCGGGCTTGATCTGGGCACGCCAGCCGCAGGTGCGGGTGGTTTATCATCCTAGCGATGAATTTGCAGTTGGCCTTTCACTGGAAAATCCTGACCAATTTGTGGGTAGTGCGGTGACGCTGCCGACTGCAAACTTCAGCGCCACGCAAGTGGACAACGGTGCCAATGGCGTGACGACGCCCAACTCGATTCCGGATGTCATTGTCAAGGCCGCCTACGACACGAAATTCGGCTCTATGCCCTTTCATGGCGAGGTCGCTGGCCTCTACAGGGAGTTTAGGATCAATTCGTTTGGCACCACGATCAACAGCGACTCCAGCGCAAGCGGCTACGGCGGCTCCATCAACATGGATCTCGGCATCCTTCCGAAGTTACACCTGATTGAGAACGCATTTTGGAGTGATGGCGGTGGCCGCTATACTGGCGGATTGGCGCCCGATCTCATCGTGCGTGCACCGACGGTTGCAGGCGGCGCTAATACCATCTCACCTGTTCACTCCGCTTCCGGCATCCTCGGTTTCGAGTGGCAGGTTCTGCCAAAGACCATGCTTGCTGCCTATTATAGCCTTGAGAAAATCAGCCAGGATTTTCAGCAGACCGGCCCCACCACTTTTGTGGGTTATGGCTTTCCTGGTTCTCCGAACAGCCAGAACCGCAGTATCGAGGAATACACTGTCGATGCGATCGAGACATTCTGGAAAGACCCGAACCATGGCGCCCTGCAACTTATCACGCAGGCATCCTACTTGGATCGCAAACCTTGGGTTGTTAATCCAGGCACGCCATCGGATGCGCATCTCCTCCAGTTCTTTGTGGATGTCCGCTACGTTCTGCCGTAACCGAACTAAAATAAAAAACTCCAGCCCATTCACTTGCCGGCGGCGAAATGTGCCGCCGGCAAGTCCTGTTAATTTTCTCCAGTGTCGGCATTTCGTTCATTCCCAACCCAAAAACTCATGCACATGAAAAAATTTCTTTCCCTCGCGCTGACCGGCCTTGTCGTGGTCGCCGGCGCTTCCGCCCAGACGCTCATCAATGGAGCTGGCGCGACTTTCCCGCAGCCCATCTACACCAAATGGTTTTCCGAGTACACCAAGGTCGATCCCACGGTGACGTTCAATTACCAGGGCATCGGCTCTGGCGGCGGCCAGAAACAAATCCTGGCCGAGACGGTTGATTTCGGCGCTTCCGACGGCCCGATGTCGGATGAAAATCTCGCCAAGGCTCCCCGTGCGCTCTGGCACATTCCGACCGTGGCCGGAGCCGTTGTCATCAGCTACAATATCCCCGACAGCCCGAAGATCAGGCTCGACGGTGAAACGCTGGCCAACATTTTCCTTGGCAAGATCACCAATTGGCGCGATCCCGCCATCACCGGCCAGAATCCAGGGGTGAGCCTGCCCGACATCGGCATTGTCGTCGTGCACCGCTCCGACGGCAGCGGAACCAGCTACATTTTCACGGATTACCTCTCCAGCGTGAGCAGCGACTGGAAATCGCAGGTGGGCAAGAATACAGCGGTCCACTGGCCGACTGGCTTGGGTGGCAAGGGCAATGCCGGCGTGACGGGTCAAATCAAGGAATCACCCGGTTCCATTGGCTATGTCGAACTCGCCTATGCGAAACAAAACAAACTTCCCTACGCCGACCTGAAGAACTCCTCCGGCAATTATATCACCCCGACGATTGAGTCTGTTGTCGCAGCCCTGGCCACGGCCACGATCCCGGATGATTTCCGTTTTTCAATGGTCAATGCGCCCGGTGCCGATGCCTACCCGATTGCGGGCACCACTTGGCTGCTGGTTTATGCGCAGCAGAAAGACGCGGTCAAGGGCCAGAAACTCGTCGAGTTTCTCAAGTGGGCCTACAACGATGGTGAAAAGATGGCCGCTTCGCTTGATTATGCGCCGTTGCCCGACAGCGTGAAAGAGCGTGTTCTCAACCGCGTGAATGAAATCAAATATTAACTTGGGCCTGGGGTTTCATTTAAACTAATTTGCGCGGAGGGTGTGGCTGCCACACCCTCCGTTTTTCCGTCATGAGCCAGTCTGCTGTCCTCTCTGAAACGCCGCCCCTGGCCTCCGCTACTTCGCGCTGGCCGGATCGTTCGTTCCGCTGGCTGGCAATCGGGGCGGCGTTCATGATCGTTGTGCTGATCGTGCTCGTTGGCTGGCAGCTCAGCCGGGGCGCCCACCTCGCGATCGCCACGTTTGGCCCCGGTTTCCTGGCGAGTTCGAAATGGGATCCGGTGACGGATGAATATGGCGCGTGGCCCTTCATCTACGGCACGCTCCTGTCATCGGTCCTGGCGATTGTGATCGCCGTTCCCCTCGGGGTGGCCACGGCACTTTTTCTCACGGAGATGGCGCCGCTGAAACTGCGCCAGCCGGTCATCATGGTCATCGAGATGCTGGCGGCTGTGCCCAGCGTGATTTTTGGCCTGTGGGGCATTTTCATGCTGGTTCCGTGGCTGCGGGATCATCTGTTCCAATGGATCGCCCATTCCTGGCTGGGTTATCTGCCATTTTTCAAGGGACCGATCTACGGCGTCAGCATGCTCGCGGGAGGCATTGTCGTGGCGATCATGATCCTGCCCATTGTCACCTCGATTTCCCGTGAAATCCTCCGCTCGGTGCCCAATCTTCAACGCGAGGCGGCGTATGCCCTGGGGGCCACGCATTGGGAAGTCATCCGCATCGCCGTGCTCAGTTACTCGGGCCGTGGAATTTTTGGGGCGGCGATCCTTGGACTTGGCCGGGCCTTGGGCGAGACGATGGCGGTGACGATGGTCATCGGGAACCGTCCTGAAGTCAGTGCGTCGCTGTTTGCGCCCGGCTATACGCTGGCCAGTGCCATCGCCAACGAGTTCGCCGAGGCAAACTCGGACCTTTATCTCAGTTCACTCTTCGAACTTGGCCTCGTTCTGCTGGTGGTCACCTTGCTGGTCAATGCCGTGGCCCAGCTCATGATGCGCACGCTGACCGGCCAGGGCACGGGCAAAGTCAAATGAAGTAACCATGACCACGGCAACGAATACATTTGAACCCAGCCGCGCCTACCAGACTTGGCGGAAGTGGAAGAGCCACGGCATGGGCCTGTTGCTGGGGGCGTGCGCAGTGGCGGTGATGACGCCGCTGTTTTTGGTGCTGTATTTCCTGATCAGCAAAGGGGCGTCTGCCCTGGACTGGAATTTTTTCACGCAGCTGCCGAAGCCAACCGGCGAACTTGGCGGCGGCATGGCCAATGCCATCGTCGGCACGCTCATGTTGCTGGGCATGGCCGCGGTGATCGGCGTGCCCATTGGCGTGATGGGCGGGGTTTATCTGGCCGAATATGGCTCCGACCGCGCCAATTATTGGATTCGTTTCGCGGCCGATGTACTCAACGGCATCCCTTCCATCGTCTGGGGCGTGGTGGTGTGGGCGTTGCTGGTCGTGCCCTTCAAGACTTTTTCCGCCTATGCCGGCGGTGTGGCCTTGGGATTCATGATGATCCCCCTGGTGATGCGTACCACCGAGGAAGTCCTCATCCTTGTCCCGCAAAGCTATCGCGAGGCCGGCCTTGCGCTTGGCATTGCGCGGTGGAAAATCATCACCGTCATTGTCATCAAGGCGGCGCTCAAGGGCATTATCACCGGCATTCTCATTG
>DATHQS010000259.1:0-6548 GCA_035482455.1 Candidatus Acidiferrales bacterium
GGTTGTTCAGGATGATGGCCTTGGCGGCGATCTTCTCCACGTGCGCGGTGGCGAGTTCCTGGATGTTCATCAGGAACGAGCCGTCGCCGTCAATGTCGATGACCTGCTTGTCGGGGAACGCCACCTTCACGCCGAGCGCGGCGGGAAAACCGTAGCCCATCGAGCCGAGGCCGAGGCTGCTGACATATTGGCGCGGGAATTTATATTTATACCACTGCGCGGCCCACATCTGGTGCTGGCCCACGCCGGTGGTGATGTAGGCATCACCCTTCGTGAGGTCGTAAAGCTCCTCGATGACCATCTGCTGGAGGATCACTTCGTTTTCCTTGCCCTGCATATGGTCAACCATATGGTCGCTGTTGGCGATCTCGGGCGTGATGCGGTAGTTGAAGGGAGCCTTCTTCTTCCATTCATCGATCTGCGCGAGCCACGCGGTGTGCTTCTTGGCGATCGGGCGTTTGGCGATCAGCTTGTTCAGGCGCGTCAACGCGTCTTTGATGTCGCCGACCACCGGCAGGTGCGCCTTGCGGTTCTTGTTCAGTTCCGCCGCATCGATGTCCACGTGGACGATCGTGCCGGCCTTGCAAAATTCCTCAAACTTGCCCGTCACGCGGTCGTCGAAACGCACACCGAACGCGAGCAGCAGATCCGCGCCGTTCTTCAGCTTCACCATCGGGTCGTTGAAGGTTTTGCGTTTTTCGTATTCGCCGTTCACCGCCCAGTTCGCCACGGCGGAACCGTGCATGCCGAGCCAGCGCAAGGACAGCGGATTTTCCTCGGGAAAACCGCCGAGACCCATGAGCGTGGTCGTCACGGGAATGTTCGCCGCTTCGGCGAACTTCTTGAGTTCCGCCGCCGCGCCGCTCGTGATGATGCCGCCGCCGCAATAAAGCACCGGCCGCTCGGCCTTCTCGATGAGGCCGATGATTTCATTCAACGCCAGATCGTCCGCCTTCAGGTCGGGCTGCGTGTAACCGGGCAGTCCTTTCTTGATTTCTTCCAGCGTCGGCCAGACCGGCTGGGTCTTGGCCTGCTGCACGTCCTTCGGAAAATCAATCACGACCGGGCCCGGGCGGCCGGATTGCGCGATGTAGAAAGCCTCCTTCACGATCCTCGGAATGTCGTTGATGTCCGTGATGAGATAGCTGTGCTTCACGATGGGCAATGTCACGCCGATCATGTCCGTTTCCTGGAACGCGCCGCGGCCGATCATCGCCTGCGTCACCTGGCCGGTGATGGCGATGAGCGGGCAGGAATCCATGAACGCATCCGCGATGGCCGTCACGAGGTTCGTCGCCCCCGGTCCGCTGGTGCCCATGCACACGCCGGCCTTGCCGGTCACCCGCGCATAACCTTCCGCGGCGAACGACCCGCCCTGCTCATGGCGCGGCAGGATGGTCCGGATCTTGGAGGTCGTCAGCGATTGGTGGATTTCCATGCTCGCGCCGCCGGGATACGCAAAAATGACCTCCACGCCCTCGCGTTCAAGGGCTTGGACAAAGATATCACGGCCAAACATGGCCGGGCCGACCTCCGCGCGTTTGGCGGCGGATTTGGCAGGTTTCGTTTTCGCGGATTCAGTTGTTTTGCTCATCGTGTTCTGGTGGATAAATGGATTGTTGGATTACTGGATTGATGGGGTACGCTTTGATGCGTTTTCCCATTCATCCAACAACCATCCCGTCATCCATTCATCCGTTTTTTGGTTTTGGCGGCTCGGCCAGGGTAACAAAAAACCCACAGCCGTTACCAGCCGTGGGTTCTTGTTAAATCTTTACGCTCAACAAGCACCAACGGCGTCGCTAACTACAGCGACTACCAGAATGACAGCTTGTGATACGTTTTTCAACATTGCGGATGTATTTTATTAAAATCCCCTGCTCCGTCAAGCCCGGAGTGAAACCCTTATCAGCAGGCCAAACCCTTGAAGAAAAGCGCACTATTCGTGGCGCCCGACACCATCCCGTGTTACATCAGTTCATGCATCGAAAACTCCTGCTGGTGGTTCCCCTGCTCGGCCTTCTCTGCGGTTGCGCCCACATCCCCAAGCCGCTGGCGCCGGCTGCGGTCCCCGGCGATGTCGGAAAAGTGCAGTTGCGAAACAATGCCGCCAGCCTCCTGCATGACCTCTTGGGTGATGAAAAGGATGTAAGCAAGGTGTTCGTGATCAAGAACGGCAACCAGGAACTGATTCAGTTCATCAAGCTCATCTCCAACACGGCGGCGGAGGATGAAAAACAGCTGGAACAGCTGGCCCAAACGGATGCGCTGCTGAACCTGAACGCGCTCAACTTGCCGCCGGGAGAGACCGCCGCGCGGGATGCCGTGGCGAAGTCCGTGGAGCGCGACCTGCTGTTTTCGGCCGGGGCAAACTTTGAGTTCAACCTGTTGCTCACCCAGACTCAGGCCCTGAGCTATGGCTGGCATCTCGCCAAGGTCGCCGGGGAAAATTCCACGCAACCTCAGGAGGTGGAACGCTTCAAAATCATCAGCAAGGCCTTGGAGGTTCTGTACAACGAGGCGGTCAGGCAGATGCGCACCACGCCGGCCAAATAAGCCTGTAAAAGATTTATTGAAAATAAACCCTCCCACACCTTGACATCCCGGATATCCGGGCGAAGGTATCGGTGGCTGGTGTGAGCGTAAGTGTCGGTTGACAGTTGAAGGCAGTGTCAGTTGATAGTTGCAGTCAGTTCGGTTGCAGTTGTTGGTTGCAGTGTCTGAGTCAGTCAGTTGGTAGATACGCCCACGCCAGCCATTTCCTTTTTTCTTCGTCCCGCCGCCATTCCATCTGCCCCGTTCTTGACCCGGCATGGGAACTTAAATACGGTCGCCGCATCATAGTTAAGTAATCAGGCGTTTTATCCCAAAACCAATCCATGCAAACCATGCCTCCAACGTACTTGGCCGGGTGTGCGATCCCCACGGACGGAGGGAGCCCGGCGGACCTCCTCGCTGACGGCGCTTGGTGTGGGCACGGCGAGCCGTTGTTTGGCGTTTACGATGTCCGCACCTCCGGTAGCCGCCAATTTTCAGTTCAGTTACCTTCCAGCCCGCGCTATCCCGAACTGGCAGCCGTGACCTTGACCAGCCCGTCCGATGGAACCTTTTTCGTTTGCGATCCCCGGAAACATCCGGCCAGCGTTTACGCCGACCCCGGCCGCAAGTTTCCACACACGCCCGCTGCGCCTTTCACCTGCCCCTCTTGCCAGGCTGTATCTTTTACTGTGGCTGTCGGCTTCGAAGCCCCGGGCGATGATGAGGAAGACCCCGACGACACCAGTTGGTTTGCCATCGCTGTTGAATGCCCCCGTTGCAAATGGTCCGGAATCATTTTCGACGACGAAACGGCATGACACTGCGCTGGACAATCCCCGCCGCTTTCGGCAGGCTCATCGCGTGGAAACACCCCCGCTTTTGAACCCGCAACCTGTTGCGCCCAAACCGAAACGGAAAGGGCGCGGCAAATACGTCATTCTGGCCGCCGTCATTCTCATCGGCCTCGTCACGTCAATGTACTTTGCCCTGCGCAAAAAAGACCCTGCCATCAGTGTGCAGACGGAGAAAGTCAGTCGCCATACCATCACCGAGACCGTCGTCGCCAATGGCAAAATTTATCCCGTGCTTCAGGTCCATATCAGCCCCGAGGTCAGCGGCGAAATTACCGATCTGAACGTCAAGGAAGGCCAGTTCGTCCACAAGGGCGACCTGTTGCTGAAAATCAAACCGGAGTTTTACGTGGCGGCCCTCAACCAGGCGCAGGCTAATTACATGTCTTCCCTTGCCGCCAAGATTACCTCCGCGGCGACCTTGGAAAAGGCGGAGGCGGACTTCAAGCGTAACAAGGACTTGTTCGACAAAAAACTCCTCGCAGATTCGGATTATATCGGCTTCAAGACCGGCCTCGACATCGCCCGGGCCCAGCTTGAAAGCGCCGGCCACCAGGTGGACGTCGCCAAGGCCGCCGTGGATAGCGCGCAGGAAGAGCTGGATAAATGCACCATCTTCGCGCCCATCGACGGCACGGTGAGCAAGCTCAATTCCCAGGCGGGCGAACGCGTTCTCGGCACCGTGCAGAACGCCGGCACGGACATCATGGTCATCTCCGACCTCAGCAACATGGAAGCGCGTGTGGACATCGGCGAGATGGACATCGTGCTGCTCCAGCCCGGTCAAAAGGCGAAGCTCGAGGTGGATTCGATCAAAAATAAAAAATTTAACGGCGTCGTCACCGATGTCGCCAATTCATCCAAGGACATGAACGCCAGTGCTGCGGCCAGCTTGAGCAGTTCCTCTTCCGGCCAGTCCGCCACGCAATTTCAGGTGCGCATCCGTTTTAATGACCTTGATGAATTTCGCCCCGGCATGTCCGTCGGCGCCACCATCGAGACCCGCACCCGCACCAATGCCCTCGCCGCGCCCTTCGCCAGCGTCACCACCCGCGTCGTTAAATCCAAAGGCAAAGCTGATGCCGGCCTGACCAATTCGGTTTCGACCAATTCTGTTGCCGATGCCGCCGGCGGTACCAATTCAAGCTCCGCCCCGGACGGCAAAAAGCTTGATGATAAAAACAAACTGGTCGAGGTGGTCTTTGTCCTCGAAGGCGACCATGTCAAAACCGTTCCCGTGAAGACCGGCATTAGCGATGACAACTTCTGGGAGATCACCGATGGCTTGAAGGAAGGTGATGAGATCGTCACTGGCGGCATCCGCGCCATCACTCGCGACCTCGACGACGGCAAAAAAATCAAGAAGGGTTCCGGCGGCGCCCTCGCCGACAAGTCCAAGTCGTGAGCCTCATCCGCCTCCAGAACATTTCGCGGCGCTACCAGATGGGCGCGGAGACCGTCCATGCCTTGCGCGGAGTTTCGCTCGAGATCCAGCGCGGCGAATACGTCGCCATCATGGGCCCGTCCGGCTCCGGCAAATCCACCATGATGAACCTCGTCGGCTGCCTCGATTCGCCGACGGATGGCAGCTACGAGCTCAACGGCCATCGCGTCAGCGAGATGAACGACAACCAGCTCGCCGAGATCCGCAACAAGGAGATCGGCTTCATCTTTCAGACCTTCAACCTGCTGCCGCGTTCCGATGCCTTGCGCAATGTCGAACTGCCCCTCGTATATGCCGGCGTGGGCAAGCGTGAGCGTCGTGAGATTGCCATGAGCGCCCTGACCAGCGTGGGCCTCGCTGACCGCGTGCATCACAAGCCCAACGAGCTTTCGGGCGGCCAGCGCCAGCGCGTGGCCGTCGCCCGCGCGCTCGTGAACAAGCCTTCCATCCTGCTCGCCGACGAACCTACCGGAAATCTTGATTCCAAGACCGGCACGGAAATTCTCGCCCTGTTCGAGGAGCTTTCCAAACGCGGCAACACCATCATCGTCGTGACTCACGAGGAGGAGGTCGCCTTGCACGCCCGCCGCGTCATCCGCATCCGCGATGGCCTCATCGCCAGCGACGAACACGTGGCCAAACAGGGGGGATGAATGGATTCATGGATGACTGGATTTATGTTGCGCGGATGACCAAACAACATTTCAGCCGCTGGCGACATTGAAACTTTCGGTTTATGGAATATACAAAGCGCAAAAATTTGAACCGTGGCTACATGAAGCTCGAAGCATGGCAGCGCGGGATCGATTTGTTTGCGCTGGCTTTTGGGTTGTCAGATTGTGTTTCAGATTTCAAGCTGAAATCGCAGTTCCGCGACGCCGCGCAGTCGGTTTCTGCAAACATCGCAGAAGGTTATGGCCGGCGTTCACTGCCGGAATACATTCAATACCTTTACATCGCCAAAGGTTCCCTGGGCGAAACCCTCACACGTGCCATTGGCTTCCAAAAGGTCAAAATCATTTCCCCAACCCATTTTGAAAGTTTTGACCAACTGCATTACGAGGTGGAAAACAAACTGTTGCGTCTGATTGAATCATTTGAGGCAAAAAAGCAGGCTAACGACTGGCACGATACGCTCCCGCATGCCCGTCAATCATCCAAAAATCCACCCATCCAACAATCCGTCCCTCCCCCGCTGCCATGAACTTTCTGACCGAGCTGCGTGAAGGTCTGGCCATCTCGTGGAGCGCCATCCGCGCGAACAAGCTGCGCTCCGTCCTGACCACGCTCGGCATCGTCATCGGCATTGTCACCGTCACCCTTATGGGCACGGCCATCCAGGGCCTGAACAACTCCTTCATGAACAGTGTCTCCTCCATCGGGGCCGACGTCCTTTACGTCGAACGCTACGGCTGGTTCATCAATTCCCACGAAGCCTGGTTGAACGCGATGAAAAACCCCAACATCACGCTCTACGATGTGGAGGCCCTGCAACGTCAGATGAAGCTGGCCAGCGCCATTGCCCCCGTTGCCTCGGATTCGGACCAGGTCAAATATCAGAAACGCAATTCCTCCAGCTCGCCCATTCTCGGCACCACCGAGGACTACCAATACACCGGCGGGCTCATCATGGCCCAGGGCCACTTTTTGACGCCGGCCGAGGCCGACGGCGGACGTCCTGTATGTGTCATCGGTGCCGATCTGGCCACCAACCT
>DATHQS010000260.1:0-9947 GCA_035482455.1 Candidatus Acidiferrales bacterium
GGGCGTGGGCCAGCATCAGATGTGGGCCGGCCAGTGGTACAAGTACAAGTATCCGCGCCAGTTCGTGACGAGCGGCGGGCTCGGCTCGATGGGTTATGGGTACCCCGCCGCGCTCGGTATGAAGGTGGCGCTGCCGGACAAGCAGGTGATTGATATTGATGGCGACGGGTCGTTCCTGATGAACATCCAGGAACTCGCCACCGCGCACGTCGAGAAGATCGCCGCGAAGGCCATCATCCTGAACAACCAGCACCTCGGCATGGTGGTGCAATGGGAGGATAATTTCTACGCCGGCAACCGCGGTCACACGTATCTCGGCGACCCGAAAGAACGCGCGGCAATCTATCCTGACTATGTGAAAGTCTGCACGTCGTTCGGCGTGAAATGCGAACGCGTGATGTTTAAGAAGGACCTGCGCGCGGCCATCCAGCGGATGCTGGACGCGGACGAACCGTATGTGCTCGACGTGGTGGTGCCGTACAGCACGCACGTGATCCCGTTCATCCCCGCCGGCAAGACGGTGGCGGACATGATCTGGAAGGCGTAAGCGTTTCTGAAAATTCAAAAGGCCGGGCGATTTTTCGCCCGGCCTTTTTTTATCGGAACACGGACGGTCATTTATCAGACCAGACGCCGAGTTCGTTGCCGGACGGATCGAGGTAATGAAAACGGCGGCCGCCGGGAAAGGCGAAGATATCCCGCGAGATTTTGCCGCCGGCCTTGATGACGCGCGCCTTGGCCGCATCGAGATCCGAGGTGAACAGGACGACCAATGGCTTGGCGGTTTGGTGTTCGCCGGAGCCGTTGATGCCCGAGGCGGTGCCGCTGTCCTTGGTATCCGAATAATCGTCGCCCCAAGACTGATAGGTCCAGCCGAACACTTCGCCGTAAAAACGTTTGGTGGCGGCATGCGATGTATTCGATGCGGTGGGGAATTCGACGTAGTTTATGCAGTTTTCGCGCGGGTCGGTTTTCATAGGATCGGTCGCCAACCTAAACGACAGGGACGGATCGGGCAACAAGGCATGTATGGACACCTGACGTTTCAATAGCGGTGATAGGACACTCAATGTCCTGTCGAAGATAACCCAGTGCCCAGTTTGATGGGTGGTTTTGGGCTGGCGGTGCAAAAATCGCCAGCAAAAGATGGTCGTAGGCGTGAAAAATGGGGTGATTCATTAGCAAACCGCGTTAACGAGTTTGGCACGTGATATGCATTAGGAATTGCATAGTACGTTAACTGCCTGTCAAACCACACACGGCTTCAACTTCACGTCCCGGCGGCTGGATCTACCACCCAGCCGGGGCCTGCCCCGGGGCGGGCGGAAAAATTAAACAAAGCAGACTGGAGATTGAATTTCAGGCTGCCTTGAACAATTTTTCAGTGCCCGGCGATGCGAAAGTTGCTGCGGCTGATCCCGCTGCGCGGGATACAGGTGCGAGCCGCACTGGCAAGCGCTCCGAAAAAATAATTTAGGTTGGACAGCCTTTGTCCAACCGGCCGTGCGAGGATGGTGGCATGAAAATGACATCGGAAAAGAAACTGGCCGCCAACCGGCGGAATGCAATGAAATCAACCGGGCCGAAAACGGCGCAGGGGAAGGCGGTGGTGAGCCGGAATGCGCTGAAGTTTGGGATGTTGGCAGAGGCCGTGGTGGTACGCGGCCATGTGGTGAAAGAATCAGCGCGTGAATATGAGCAATTGTGCCGGGAATTTCATGAGAGCCTGGCACCGTTGGGGATGCTGGAGGAGATGTTGACGGGTCAGATTGCGGCGGTGGCGTGGCGGTTGCGACGCGTACGGAAGGCGGAGTCGGGGGAGATCGCGTTGAGCGTGGACGAGGGGCAGAAGGAGCGCAGCCAGGTCAATCCGAAGCTAGTATTCAACGCATGGGATCTGTCTGGTAACATGGTGAGAGCGATGGAGGAATCGACCATGGGCAACAGGATGCTGATCAGCTGGCTGAAGGACGTGAAGGAGCAGGTGCAAAAACAGGGGAAATTAACCGAGGAGTCAGTGGCAATTCCTTGCGCAGGCAAACCCAATTCGATGTCTCACCGGCTTGAGGATATCCGGCTGGCACTTGCAAAGAAGTACGAGGGAGGGGCCGACCCGAAAAATGCGGAGAAAGAGAAGAGCCATACGCTGGAATTAATCGATGACATGATACTGGAGAAAAACATAATGCGTGAAGCCTGTGAGAAGCGGGAGCAGGTGGAAGAAACCGCACGGCAATCGGCGGCGGTGCTGCCGAAAGAGGAGGCGTTGGGAAAGATCATGCGGTATGAGTCGGCGTTGGAGCGGCAGTTGTTCCGGGCGATGAACCACCTGGAGCGGCTGCAAGAGCGGCGGTTGAAGAATGCCGGGCAGGAGGCGTTGCCGGAAAAACTTGAAATTGCGAAACAAAGCCAAATTGAAAATGCGGCAGTCGCCTGATTTTACCGATATGAAATGGTGATTTTGGCGGTAAAAAACAAAGCCAAATGAACCCAAAGAAAGCCATTTTAAAGCCAAGTGAAACCCAATTTCCGGCGAAAAACAGGGTTTGGAAAGCCAAACAAAGCCAGGCGGAATGACCAAGCCCTAGTGACGAATGACCAGACAAGCTCCAAGCGCGAAGCTTCAATCAGCGAGCGGGTTTAATGGCTGATTTGGAAAGGTTACCAATGAACTCGCGGGCGGGCCGCCCGCGCTCCTGGGCCAGACAACGTGAAAAATTTCACAAACTTTTCTTGCGGACAGGTTTCGCAATTGATAAATAATGCGCTCAACTTTGCGGTTGAGATGACAATTTTCGGTTCACGGTTTTTTTAATCTTTTTGCAGCAGTGATTTTTCCGAAATGGACAAACAGTTTGCCGTTGGTGCTTGCCCTTGTGGGAGCGCTGGCCGGCGGTGCCGTGGCAGCAGGCGTGACGATCTATCTCACGCCCAAATATACCCGTGCGGGCTACCAGCCGGTGCAGCCGGTGCCGTTCTCACATAACATCCATGCGGGCCAGCTCGGGCTGGACTGCCGCTATTGCCATAACGGCGTGGAGAAGTCATGGTTCGCCAATTTGCCGGGTGCCTCGACCTGCATGAACTGCCACACCTTGGTGCTAAAGGACGACCCGCGCCTGGCGATCGTGCGCAACAGCGCCTCGAACAACGTCCCGATCCCGTGGGTGCAGGTGCACAAGACGCCGGACTATGTTTATTTCAACCACTCGGTCCACGTGACGCGCGGCATCAGCTGCGTGGAGTGCCACGGCCGCATCGACCAGATGGACGAGGTGCGCCATGTGAAATCCTTCAGCATGAGCTTCTGCCTGGATTGCCACCGTGACCCCGCCGCGCACATCCGCCCGCCGGACAAGGTCACGAAGCTGGACTGGCAGTGGAGCACCAATTCTGTCGAGGCCGCGCGACTGCAGGACGTGAACGGGAAGAAGTTCGTTCATGACTGGAAAGTGGAATCGCTGCAAAGCTGCTCGGCCTGTCACCGATGAAAACTGATCTGAATAATTCATCCGCCCCCGTCACCGGCCGCCGTTACTGGCGCAGCCTGGATGAACTGGCGGACACGCCGGAGTTCAAGGACTGGTTGCATCGCGAATTTCCCTCGGGGGCAAGCGAGATGGAAGACGGCCAGAGCCGCCGGAGCTTCCTGAAGCTGATGTCGGCGTCGTTTGCGCTGGCAGGCATCGCCACGCTGGGCGCGGGCTGCCGCCGGCCGGAAGAAAAGCTGGAGCCGTTCGGCAAGCAACTGGAGAACTATACTTTTGGCGAGGCGCAGTATTTTGCGACGGCCATGCCGACGCGCACGGGCGCGGTGCCGCTGGCGGTCAAATCTTACGAAGGCCGGCCGGTCAAGATCGAAGGCAATGCGCTTTATCCCAACGGCAACGGCGGCACGGACCGTTACGCGCAGGCATCGATCCTGGACCTTTATGATCCGGACCGCGCGCGGCATTTCAAGAAGCTCGGCGCTGACGGAAAGCTCGATTTAGTCACGCGCGAAGAGGCGCTGGGCTTCCTCGACGGTTTGGCGAAGAAATTTGCGGCGAACGAAGGCGAAGGCCTGGCGTTCCTCGCGGAGAGCAGCACGTCGCCATCGCGCGCACGCCTGCAAAAGATCATCGCGCAGAAATATCCGAAGGCGCAGTGGTTCACGCATGACGCGATCGATTCCGGCATCCATCAACGGGCGGCGACGCGGGCGTTCGGCCAGTCCGTGCGGCCGGTCTTCAATTTTGACAAGGCCAAGGTCATCCTGTCGCTCGACTGCGATTTCCTGGGCGGCGAAGATGACGCGCATAATCACATCCGCAAATTTGTGGCCGGCCGCAAGGCGGATACGGGGATGAGCCGGTTGTACGCGGTGGAATCGCTGTTCACGCTGACGGGCGCGAGCGCGGATCACCGGTTGCGTTTTCCGGCTTCATCGGTCGGCAACGTGGCGTACGAGATTTTGTCGCAAATCGCAGGCGGTTCCGAGTCCATGAACCAGTGGGTGAGCGAGTGCGCGAAGGATTTGGTAAAGAACCGGGGCAGCGTGCTGGTCGTGGCCGGCCAACGGCAGCCGGTGGAAGTGCATCTGGTGGCGCATGCCATCAACACGGCGCTGGACAGCATTGGCACCACGGTGACGTTGTTGCCGGCGGTGGAAACGTCCAAGGCTGACTTGAGCAATCTGGATGCAAACGCATCGGATACACTGGTGATCCTGGGTGGCAATCCGGCTTACAATCTCAACTGGTCGCCGAAATCAAAATCCACCACCGTGGTCCGTCTGGGCTACTACGAGGACGAGACGGCGAATCAAGCGAACTGGAATTTCCCGGCGGCGCATTATCTCGAATCCTGGGGTGATGCCACCACGAGCGACGGTTCGCTGGTGCCGATCCAGCCGTTGATTCAGCCGCTGTTCGGCGGCTTGAACGAGCTCGAATTTTTGGCGCGGTTGGCGGGTGAAGCGCAGGCAGGCGCGCACGAGATTGTGCAGTCGACCTTTGGCAGTTCGGAGGCGAGCTGGAAGAAGTTTTTGTACAACGGCTACACGCCGGTTTCGCAGTCGCCGGTCACGAACGTCCGGGTAACCGAAACACTTCGCAGCTTGGGTGACATTTTTGGCAAGAAAAAAGCCCCGGTTTCCGCGAACAATCTGGAAGTGATTTTCTTCCGCGATGCGAAGGTGGACGACGGCCGTTACGCGAACAACGGCTGGATGCAGGAACTGCCGGACCCGGTCACGAAGATGACGTGGGACAACGCGGTGCTCATCAGCCGCAAGACGGCGCGCGACCTGGGCGTGGCGAACGGGGACGTCGTGGAGATCACGGTGAACGGCAAGAGCGTCACCGGACCGATCTGGACGCAGCCGGGCATGGCGGACAATTCGCTTGGGTTGGCGCTGGGCTATGGCCGTGAGCGGGCCGGGCGCGTGGGCGACCACGTGGGCTTCAATGCTTACAAGATTTTCAACGGCGAGTATGTCGCCACGGGCGCGACAATCAAGAAGACCGGAGCCACCTATACGCTGGCGTGCACGCAGCATCATTGGTCGATGGAAGGCCGTCCGGCGGTGCGCGAATTCAATCTGGCGGAAACGCTTGAAGCTAAAGAAAACATCGCCGAAGAGAAATTTCACGGGGTTGAGCCGCCGATCGTACAGTCACTTTATCCGAACCCGCTGGATGAGGCCAAGAAGACGGCGTTGCACCAGTGGGGCATGTCGATCGACCTGAGCGCGTGCGTGGGTTGCGGTACGTGCGTGATCGCCTGCCAGAGCGAGAACAACATCCCGATCGTCGGCAAAGACCAGGTCTTGCGCGGCCGCGAGATGCACTGGATGCGCATCGACCGTTATTTCACGAGCGATCCAAAGCGGAAGAACAATCCGAGCCGTTTCAAGCTGTCAGCGGACATGAACCAGTCGGACGAGAACCAGCAGTTTGCGGAATGGATCGACGACGTGCAGGCGGTGAACCAGCCGATGCTGTGCCAGATGTGCGAGACGGCCCCGTGCGAAAACGTCTGCCCCGTGGCCGCGACCGTCCACGACCAGGAAGGCCTGAACGTGATGGCGTACAACCGTTGCATCGGCACGCGCTATTGCTCGAACAACTGCCCGTACAAGGTCCGCCGTTTCAATTTCCTCGATTACAACAAGCGACCGCTGACGGAGCTGAAGGGGACACTCTATTCCACGACGCTGACGCACAAGACGGACGGCGAATGGGACCTGAAGCGCTGGTGGAACGACCCGAACAGCGGGATGCGCACGGAAGACGAGTGGGATCTCATCAAGCTTTCGAAGAACCCAGACGCGACGGTGCGCATGCGCGGCGTCATGGAGAAGTGCACGTATTGCACGCAACGGATCGAGCACGCGAAGATCGGGCAGAAGGCGAAGGCCGGCGCGAGCGACAACGTGCGCCTGACGGAAGCGGCGGGAACGGTGCCGAAGACGGCGTGCCAACAGGCGTGCCCGGCGGGCGCAATCGTGTTCGGCGACATCAGCGACGCCGACAGTTCGGTCTCGAAATTGAAACTGTCCACCTTGAATTACTCGGTGCTCGGCGACCTGCTGACAAGGCCGCGCACGACGTATCTGGCGCGCGTCCGCAACCCGAACATCCTGATGCCGGATTACATCAAAGATCATGATCCGTTCAGTACCGAAGAGTACGAGAGCCAAAGCCTCACGAAGAAAGGCCAGAGCTAATGTCTGACGCCGTGACCAACCTGGAAGAATTGAAGAAGCTGGCGCCGCCGGCCGAGTTGCAACGCGCCCCGGTCGTGGAAGGCAACAAGGGCCTCGGCTGGCTGACAGACAAGCTGTCGGTGTTCGCGGAAGGCAAGACGCCGCGCTGGTGGCTGTTCCTGTTCCTGCCCGCGGCTTTCGCGGCAACCATCATTTTCCCGGTCTGCCTGTTTTACCAGGTGTTCACGGGTGTGGGTGGCTGGGGCAACAACCATCCGGTGATGTGGGGCCTGGACATCGTGAACTTCATCTGGTGGGTTGGCGTGGCGCACGCGGGCACTTTGATCTCGGCGCTGCTGTATTTGACGAAGCAGCACTGGCGTACGACGATCGGCCGCATGGCCGAGGCGATGACGGTTTTCTCGGTGATGATGGCGGGGCTTTACCCGGCGATCCACGTCGGCCGTGCGTGGTTCGACTGGTTCATGTTCCCGATCCCGAACTCGAACGATTTGTGGCCGCAGTTCAAATCGCCGCTGATGTGGGACGTGTTCGCGGTGAACACGTACCTGGTGGTGTCATCCCTGTTCTGGTTCATGGGGATGATCCCGGACTTCGCGTTGTTCCGCGACCGGGCGACGACGCGTGTGCGCAAGGGCATATTCAGCATCCTGGCGATGGGCTGGACGGGTTCGGCACGGCAGTGGCATCATTATGAGAAGGCGTATGTCGTGCTGTGCGGCCTGTGCACGTTGCTGGTGTTCACGGTGAGCTCGATCGTCGGTCTGGACTTCTGCACCTCGCAGATCGCGGGCTGGCATGCGACGATTTTCCCGCTGTACTTCGTGATCGGCGCGGTATTCTGCGGCTTCGGCATGATGCTGGTGCTCCTCGTTCCGTTGCGCAAGTGGTGCGGACTGGAAAATGTCATCACCATGAGCCACATGGACAAGGTGGCGAAGCTGGCGTTGGTGGCCGGTTTGATCATCGATTACATCTACGCAATGGAATTCTTCATCGCCTGGTACAGCGGTGACACGTATGAACGCTGGGTGTTTGGCCACCGCCTCTTCGGTCACACTTATCTTTACCTTGGCTGGACGCTGATCGGCATCAATGTGTGCGTGACGCAGTTGCTCTGGTTTAAGTGGATCCGCTCGAGACTTTGGGCTCTGTTCATCATCGGCCTGCTCATCAACATCGGCATGTGGTGCGAGCGCTTTGTCATCGTGGTCGGTTCGCTCTACCAAGAATTCCTGCCGGCGAACTGGGGCAAGTACATGCCGACGATCTGGGACGTGGGCCTGTACATCGGGACGCTGGGCGCGTTCTTCATGCTGTACCTGCTGTTCGTGAAATTTTTGCCGATGATCGCGATCCAAGAAGTGAAGAGCGTGATGCCGGAGGCCGATCCGCATCATCCGCTTGGTGGCGCCAACGGTAATGCCAAGAAAGGGGGCCAGTCATGAGCAAAACTGAGACCCCAAAGATTTACGGCCTGATGGCGGAGTTCAACACGCCGGGCGACCTGCTGCGGGCGGCCGAAAAGGTCCGCGCGGAAGGGTACAACCGTTGGGATGTGTTCACGCCGTTCCCGATCCACGGGATCGACAAGGTAATGGGCCTGAAGAATTCGCTGGTCGGCTGGGTGGCGCTGGGCGGCGGGGCGTTCATGTTCTTGAATGTCGCCGGCCTGATCTGGTATGCGAACGCGTTTGACTATCCGCTGATGGTCGGCGGCAAGCCGATGTTCAGCGTGCCGATGACCTTCGTGCCGTCCTACATCATGCTGATCATGGGCGGCGCGGTGGGCGCGCTCATCGGGATGCTCGGCATCAACCAGCTGCCGCGCCTGCATCATCCCTTGCTCGACAAGAAGCGCTTTGCCGGTGCCTCGCGCGACAAATTCATCATGGTCATCGGTGCGGAGGATGAGAAGTTCTGCGCGACGGGGACGAAACAACTACTGGAATCCCTGGGCGGCGAGAACGTCGATATCGTGGAGGACAAAGAATGATCCGCGTCATCATATCCATCTTGTTGATCGGAGCGGCGGTGGGCGTGGGCGCGTTTGCCACGCTCGGCCTGCAGGGCAAGATGATGCGCAAGCCGCCAATGGAACTGTTCCCGGACATGGACCGGCAGGCGAAGCTGCGGCCGCAGGAGCCGAACCACTTTTTTGCGAACGGCGTCAGCTCACAGCTGCCGCCCGCGGGGACGGTCGCCCGCAGCCAGCCGATCCAGACGGCGGACGGAGCGGTGTATCGTTTTGAAGATTCGCCGGTGAACACCGGACGGGTGACCGGCACCACCAACTTTGTGGCGAACAATCCGCTCGCGATCAACCAGCAGTTGTTGGAACGCGGCCGTGACCGGTTCGACATCTATTGTTCGGCCTGCCACGGAAAACTGGGCGACGGCAACGGCATCACGAAAAAGATCGGGGCCATGCCGACGGTGGCGAACCTGCACGATCCGCGCATCGTCAAGATGACGGACGGCGAAATTTTTAACACGATCACCTACGGCAAGAGCACGATGGGCGCGGCGGGCCCGCTGGTCGCGACGGAGGACCGTTGGGCGATCATCGCCTACCTGCGCGCGTTGCAGTTGAGCCACCTCGGCAACGTGGCTGACCTGACGCCCGAGCAAGCGGCCGCCTTGAAGAAATAATCATGAGTTCGCACAACGAAAAATCTAACCTGCCGCCGCTGGACCTGTCCGGTTGGCGCTGGTTGCCGACCTTTTTGATGGTGGTCGGCGGATTTCTGACGCTGGTGGGTGCGTTGTTGAGCTGGAAGTACAACAACCTCCGCGAATTCGGCACGACCTGGCTCTGGGCGTTCATGTTCTATTACAGCATCGCGTTGGGCGCGTTGTTCCTGGTGATGATCCATCATCTGACGGACGCGGGCTGGTCGGTGGGCATCCGCCGTTTCAGCGAGCATATCGCCTCGCTGCTGTTCCCGTGGCTGGCGGTCCTCTTCCTGCCGGTGGCCCTGATGGGCAAGCGCATTTACACATGGATGACCATTGACCCGTTGCAGAACAACCTGGTGGCCGCGAAGTTGCCGATATTCACGGTCCACGGTTTCTGGATCTCCTCCGCGATATTCTTCGCAGTGTGGTGGGTACTGTCATCGCAACTGAGCCGCTGGTCGCTCAAGCAAGACGAGACCGGCTCGGCGGAATGCACGCGCAAGATGAGTTTCTATTCGGGCTGGGGCATCGTGGCCTTCGCAATCGTGCTGACCCTCTC
>DATHQS010000261.1:0-4896 GCA_035482455.1 Candidatus Acidiferrales bacterium
CCAGCCGCTGGTTCCTATCCAGCCCATCCGGCCCCGGAAAAAATTGTTGCTGGGCCTCTCGGTTGCGGCCGGCCTGTTTCTCGGTTGCGGCTCGGCGCTGGTCGTCCACGCCCTCGATAATACCGTGTCGTCGGTCGATGACGTCGAATCGCTGCTGGGCCTGTCCGTGCTTACCTCCGTGCCACGTTCGCGCCACCAACGTCTGAAGGCACAGCCTCATGTGGTGACATATCCGTCATCGGCCCAGGCCGAAGCTTTTCGTTCATTGCGAACTTCAGTCTCGCTGCTGCCCAGCGAGGACGAACAAAGATGCATTCTTCTCACCAGCGCGGTTCCCGGGGAAGGCAAAAGCTACTGTTCGATGAATATGGCGGCGGCTTTTGCCCAGCAAGGCTTCCAAACTCTTTTGATCGACGCTGATCTCCGGCGGCCGGGTTTGCGACGGCTCCTGGTCAGCTGGAGTGAGAGGCCGGGGCTCACCGATTGCCTGAGGCAGCCCGCTTTGTTCCCGGTTGCGGTGGAATCGACCTCGATCCAGAATCTGTTCTGCCTTGGTGATCAGAAATGCCAGCCCGGCGGGGCTGAATTGCTGGGAAAAGACGGCCTGCGCAATATTCTTAAACAGTCTCTGGCGGCGTTCGACCGCGTGGTGATTGACACGGCCCCGTTGATGGCGGTCAGCGACACGCTCTACATCGCAAAGAATGTCCCGACCGTATGCCTGGTTGTTTACGCCGGGAATACGCCCAGGCGCCTGGTCCGGAGGGCGCTCAAACTGCTCAATGAGGTCGCGCAACGGTCCGCAACCGGCGTTATATTGAACAAAATCGAGCGGAACCAGTCTGCCAGCCATTATTACTATTATAGCAGCGCCGCGAAATCGGCCTAGCTTCCGGCTCGAATTTGCATCGGAAAGACAATCCTAGAAAAAGCAAAACAACCGTAAAGATAACTGACGGGCATGGTCCAGCTCGGATGTTATCATTTAAATAAATAAACACGTGAAAGGAACCAGTCATGATGGACCAAGCCATAACAGCCAAGACAGTCGTTTTCCCATCCAGGCAGAAGGCGAGAAACCGCCATATCTTAACGCAGGTGTTGCTGGCCGGAGTGATCGGCGACGCCATCGTCATCTTCCTGGGGCTGGCCTTTAGCAGCTGGTTGCGCTTCGAGACGACCCTGGCGCATTTCGGCGTCTGGGCTCATGGGATCAGGTGGACGGAATATTCCGGCCATGTCGTGTTTGGCACGATGCTGTTTCTTTTGCTCCTGCCTCACCGCCAGCTCTACGACCTGCACCGGATGCTCAATCTCCGCCGCACGGCGCCGGTGATCATCAAGGCCTCGCTGACCTGGCTGGTGGCCTATATGGCTTTCTCGTCGTTGCTCCGTACTGATCAGGAAGTAAGCCGTGTGTATGTGATCGTCGCATTTAGCATAACCACCACGATGTTCATCTCATGGCGCTATTTATTGTCTAAAATTGTCAGTATTAAAACCGTCGCACAGCGATTACAGCAACGCATCTTGTTTGTCGGCTGGTCTGAACATGCCATGTCGCTCGCGCAGGCAATTGTGGCCGATGGCCGATTGCAGTACGAAATCGCGGGCTACGTTCCATCGGGACAAGGACAAAGGGTTGACCGCTCGTCCGTTTTCGTGCGCCGGCTGGGCTCTCCTGATGGCATCGCCGACATCCTGCAGGAACAGGCGATCGACATGGTCATCCTGGCTGACCTGAACCTTTCAACCGATGAAACGGTGGCCTTGGCCAATCTTTGTGAAAAAGAAATGGTCGATTTCAAGGTCATCCCCAGTTGCTTTCAAATTCTTTTGTCATGTCTGCGGATGCAGAGCGTAAGCGGCATGCCGGTGCTCGGCATTTCCTACCTTCCCTTCGACTTGCCATTCACCGCCGTGATCAAGCAATTGGTTGACCTGGTCGGAGGCATGGTCGGTTTTGTGTTAAGCGCACCGATCATCGCCATTTTCGGAGCCCTGGTTTATCTCGAAAGCCCCGGGCCCATCATCTACCGCCAGCGCCGGCTGGGGCGGGACGGGAAGCCGTTTTGGATCTTAAAAATCCGCAGCATGAAGATGAATGCCGAACAAGGCGGCAAGGTGGGTTGGACGGTGAAAAACGATCCGCGAAGGCTGCGCATCGGAGCCTTCATGCGCCGGTGGAACATCGATGAGCTGCCGCAGTTTTGGAATGTGATCAAAGGTGAAATGAGCCTGGTCGGGCCGCGGCCCGAACGCCCTGAATTGATCGGTATTTTCAAGGAGGAGATCCCCCACTACAATACCCGGCACAACATCAAGCCGGGAATCACCGGCTGGGCCCAGGTGAACGGATTCCGCGGGGACACGGACCTCAATGAACGCATTCGCTGCGACCTTTACTATATAGAAAACTGGAGCGTGCTCCTGGATTTTCAAATCATGTTCATGACCCTTTTCCGGCAAAAAAACGCCGGGTGAATCGGGTCGTTTTCCCGGGCCGGTCCTTTCAGCACGATTATCCAACTTATACTGCCATGCGCGTCGCTTTTCCCGCCACTCATTTTCTCGATCCAGACAACGTCAAGTCCTGGTCGGGGCTGCCTTTTTTCATAAGGCAGGCGCTGGAAAACGCCGGCGTTGAAACAGTCACGATCCCCCTCGTCGATCAGGTCGATCTTCGTGGGCAACTACCCCGTTTCCTTTATTGGCGCTGGCTGCGTGGGAAACGCTATCTGCGATATTGCGAAGTCGGCTTGTTGAAAGGCTATGCCCGGCAGATCGAGCAATACCTTGCGACGCATCCGGTTGATGCCGTGTTCAGTCCGAGCACTTGGCCGATCGCATATCTCAAGACAAGTTTGCCCGTTGTCTTCTGGACCGACGCCTGCTTCGCCGGCATGCTCGATTTTTATGGGGCGTTCACGCGGGTGGCTCCGCCCAGCATCCAGGCCGGTCACGCCGCCGAGCAAGAGGCGCTGCGGCACTGTGCCCGCGCCATTTATTCATCACAGTGGGCGGCCCAGAGCGCCTTGCAAAACTATCAAGTTGAGCCAGGCAAGGTCGTCGTCGTTCCCTTCGGAGGAAATTTACAGGAGCCGCCAACAGCGGAGGAAGCCGCAGCCGCGGTGTGGGCGCGCGATATGTCGTTGTGCAATCTTTTGCTCGTGGGCGTGGATTGGGAGCGAAAGGGCGCCGATATCGCAGTGGATGCGGTGGAGGCGTTAAACGCGGCCGGGTTGAATGCCCGGCTCACCGTTGTGGGGTGCAAACCACCGCCATCGCGCCGCCTGCCCGCCTGCGTTGAAATCATTCCCTTTATTGGAAAAGACACGGTTGAGCATCGCCGCCAGATTGGCGAACTGTATAGACGCAGCCATTTTTTTATCATGCCGACCCGGGCCGAGGCCTTCGGGCTGGTTTTTGCGGAGGCCAGTGCCTTCGGTGTCCCCTGCCTGGCCACCCAAGTGGGCGGGATCCCGTCCGTCATCATCGACGAGGTCAATGGCCGGTTGTTTCCCCTCGGCGCCGGTGGCGCCGAGTATGCGGATTATATCATAAAGTTCATGCAGGACTCCTCCCGTTATCGCGAGCTCGCCTTGCGGACCGCCGAGGATTCCGCCAAGCGGCTTTCCTGGAATGTTTCCGGACGCAAAGTGGCGGAAATGCTCGATGAATCAGTCCGTCAGGGAACTTCCGCGGAAACGACCGAGCGAACAGTCGAAGCGGCAAAATCCTAACCATGCAGTCACCTTCCCTGATTTCTCCGTCAGGTTTGCTGCCCGGAAGCCGGGAGGCGAACCTACCCCTCGATAAATCCCCGCCGGGCAGCCTTTGGCTGTCGTTCTCGGCCTGGGTGGCATTCCTGGCGGGATTTTTCACAGCCTTCACGATCTCGTTCGTGGGTGAAATGCCAGTCGGCGAGCTCATCTTGATGACCGTGGCGGGATGGGCCGTCCTTTGCGTTGTTTTCAACCACGCCTGGCCGGGGCCCTTGTTAAAGAGCAGGTTTTTATGGAGCTTGTTAATCGCCCAGTTGATCGCCCTTGGCGGCTATGTCTTTTCTGATCTTTACCGGCACAGTTTTCCGCTCGATATGGCGCGTGGCTGGAGCCGCATGGTCTTCCTTGCCATTGATATTATTGCCATCGCCTATCTCTTTGGCTGCGAGCGGCGGATTTTTTTTGTTTTTCAACTGGGACAATGCCTGGGCGCGGTCGCCAGCGCCCTCATCCTCGGCCCCCTGTTTGGGGATATGTGGAAATTCGGGGTCGGCACCCCGATAACCTACCTGGTTTTCTTCATTGCGCCGTTTGCAGGGGCAGTTGCCACAATGATGGCGGCCACTGCCATCGGAGTGACTCACTTTATATTGGATTATCGCAGCGTGGGTGGACTTTGCCTGCTGGCGGGAATGCTGACGCTTTTGCAAATAACACCACGGCGATTCCGGCTGTGGCTTGCACCATTGATGACAATTGCGGCAGTGGGCGCGGTGCTGTGGATTTACGGGCAAACACAGGGTGAGGGCACACGGGCCACACGCTCTGACATCGAGCGCTCGGCCATGGTCACCGCAGCGTTCGAGGCTTTCGAGCAATCGCCGTTGATCGGGCATGGCTCCTGGTTCAGCAACTCCGACGTATATGATAATTTCATGTTGATCCGGCATGCGGCGGCCAAGCAGGCGCACGTGGGCGGCTTTGCCGATCCCAACAAGGATCCAGGGGCGGTGGCGCTTCATTCCCAAATCCTGGTGGCCCTGGCTGAAGGCGGCTTGTTCGGCGGCGCATTCTTTTTCGTCTATGGCGCGGGTCTGTTTCGGGCCCTTTACGACCTGGTCTTCGTCCGCCGCTGGCACCGGCTTACTCCGTTTTGCACGTTGGTTCTGCT
>DATHQS010000262.1:0-13175 GCA_035482455.1 Candidatus Acidiferrales bacterium
AAGCGTGGCAATATTTTGGGCGAACTCGCTTGCTGATGGCGCATCCGTGGCGCGAATTGGTAGCCAGATAGCCCCGGGAATCAGGCTAAATGGCATCGGATCTTCAGTGCCGATGACCTGAGCAAGCGCGCTGCTGGCAAAACAAATCAAAACGATTTGCAGCAGCGCTTGCATGGCTCAGACATCCTTGCGCGGGAACAGCGGGGCCGGGTCGCCGATGGTGTGACCGGCTTGCAGGCCGCCCCACGTCGCATCGGCCAGGTTGTCCGGCGAACCTTTCAGGCCGAGCTGCGCGTAGATCTTGGCAGAGGTTGTGGGGATGAACGGATTCAGCAACACCGCGAGCACGCGGCAGGATTCCGCGAGGTTATAGAGCACCTCGTCGAGACGCGCCGCCTGCGCCGGGTCTTTCGCCAGCTTGAACGGCGCGGTCTGGTCCACGTACTGGTTCGCGCGATTCACCAGGCCCCAGATGCTTTGTAGCGCGGACTGGAGCTGGCTTTGCTTGAACAGGGCGCGCGTCTCATCCGCCGCCTTCGCCGCGTCGGCCGCAAGTTCGTTGGAGCGCGCGGGCACCACGCCGTTGCGATAACGCTTCAGCATCGAGAGCGAGCGGTTCACCAGGTTGCCGAGACCGTTCGCGAGTTCCGCCTGATAACGCGATTTGAAACCGGCATCCGTCCAGTTGCCGTCCGGGCCGATGTCCAGTTCGCGTACGACGTAATAACGGAACGCATCCAGTCCCCATTCGTTGATGACTGCGATGGGCTCAACGATGTTGCCGGTGCTCTTGCTGATCTTGGCGCCGTCCTTCTGCCACCAGCCGTGCACAAGGATCTGCTTCGGCAACGGCAGGCCCATGGCCTTGAGCATAATGGGCCAGTAGACCGCATGAAATTTCACGATGTCCTTGCCGATGACGTGGATGTCCGCCGGCCAGAGCCCGAGCGATTCATGCGCCGCGGCGATGCTCGCGTAATTCACCAAGGCATCGAACCAGACGTAGGTGACGAAATCCTTGTCGAAGGGCAGGGGAATGCCCCAGTTCAAACGCGCCAGCGGACGCGTGATGCACAGGTCTTCCAGCGTGTTGTTCTTCAGGAAGCCCAGCACCTCGTTGCGGCGGTAGGAGGGCGAGACGAAATCGGGGTTGGCCTCGATGTAATCGATCAGCCATTGCTGGTGTGCGCCGAGCTTGAAATAGTAATTGTCCTCTTTGAGTTCCACGACCTCGCCGTAGCTCGGGTCGAAGGTGCCGTCTGGCAGGCGGTCCTTGTCGGTGAGGAACGTCTCCTCCTTGGCGGAATAAAAACCGGTGTATGTGGCCTTGTAGAAATGGCCGGCGGCGTTGAGCTTGGCGAGCGTGGCCTGGACGTATTCCTTGTGGCGCGGCTGCGTGGTGCGGACGAAATCATCGTTCGTCAGCTCCAGCTTTTTGATGAATGCCTGCCAGTCGGCGGCGAGGGCGTCGCAATATTCCTGGGGATTCTTTTTCTCCGCCTGGGCGGCCTGCTGGACCTTCTGGCCGTGTTCATCCAGGCCAGTGAGAAAAAAGACCTCCTGGCCCAGGCTGCGCCGGGCGCGGGCGATGACATCGGCAATGATCTTCTCGTAGGCATGGCCGAGGTGCGGCTGCCCGTTGACGTAATCGATGGCCGTCGTGATGTAAAACCGTTTGTTCATTATAACGTTATATCGAACGGACAGTGTGGCGGAGAAAGAGGGGAATGGCAATGCCCGGCCGATTGGGTCAACAACAAAGGAACGAAGCAACCAAGCCGGAAGAAAACAGGCGGAGGGCACAGGGGAGAAATATCCAAGGATCAACCCCGCATACGGGACTCCAGTCAAATTCCGAGCGTCAAACATCCCACAGGCAATGTCGCGGTGACGAGGTTGAGAGGAACCAGGTGGCGCATAAAATCATGGAACGAGCTGACGTATTATGTCAGTTTTTCGTTTTGGACCCGGTCATTATCTTCCAGGAGATGCCAAAGCGATCAATCACGATCCCGTATCGAGCTGCAAAAAATGTTTCCTGTAACGGGATTTGAATCTGGCCACCATCGCTGAGGGCCGCGAAGAACCGTCCGGCTTGCTCCGGAGTCTCAACCCGGAGAAGAAGCGAGAAGCCGGCAAAGGTTGTTCCGGCTGGCGGACGCTCGCAACCGCAGTCTGACGCCATGACCTCGGTGGAACCGATGCGAAAGGTCGCGTGAAATATTTTCTCCTCCATTCCCGGCCTTGATTGGGAAGGGTCGGGGCAGTCGCGAAACCGCATCAGGAAGAGGGTCTCAGCTTCAATCGCCCGGCCATAGAATGCAACCGCTTCTTCAGTGCGCCCGTGGAAATTTAGCGTGGTTTGAAGGTTCATGGATTGTGTCATGGGTTAAGTGCCTGAGGTGGAAATCCCGCGACGACGGGACACGCGGGAACCGGTGACGGCCAACCGGGTTGGCTCGGGCGACTCTGGGTGGGCATCCGGTTCATTTTTCCACACTAATTGCCTTTAAGGCATCCATCCAAACGGTTTTGATGACTGGCCCGTTTGCTCTTCACATTTTCTCACGTACGAGCGCAGTTTCCAGCCAGCAATTACAAGGCCCATAGCAGCAACCAAAATAAATGCACCGTCTCTCGCATCGTGCTTATGAACATCACTGTCCTTCTGTTCTGGTGTTAAATTTAGTGAAAGGATCAAGAGGAAAACGCTGATAATGATCGTGAACGCCCCCAACCCGAACATGAAACGCCAAGCCGCACGCAACGCCTGCAACTCTCCAATGCTCCATTTTTTCATCTTCTTCTCCTCATGGTGATGCGTAACGCAGAAATCCCGCGCCGGCGGGACACACGGAGACTGTGACAGGGTGAAGCCGAATGCTCAAGGGCGAATCTGCGGTGTCCAATCCCGACGCCGGATATCGGGACTCCGGCAACTGGTCAGGCGTATCATCCGATGCTGAAAAGAATCACGGAGTTCTCATCCAAGGTGCTCAAGCTCTGGCGCAACGCCCGGATACCATCGAGCATTTTTCTGCCCGCCTCCGGGTCGTCCACCTCGTTGTATTGCCGAAAGTAATCACGCATCTCCGGCTCCGGGAACTGGCCATCCAGCTTGGCAAGAAAGGCCCGACGGTGGGCATCCGTAAAAATGAATTGAGGAACCTTGCGCTTTTCGGTGATCAACCGGCTGACCTTGTCATGCTCTGACTTCATGAGTGTGATCTGGTGTTTTTCCCGCAAATAGGACAACAGCGTGACCAACACGATACCTGGCCACGGATACTCTGCCACCCGCTGGCCGTTCACCCGCATATATTCGGGGTATAAATCATTGGGCCCGGCATTAAGCCCCGACAGAAGGGCAACATTACTCAAACCTCTGACGGCAAGTTTCGGCAGCTTGATGAGGGAAGCGACCGCAGACGCGCTGCAACGTGGCCTGTTCATTGAGAACCCGGCCTCGGTGGCCGGCGGCGCGGCCTTCACATGTTCGCCCAAGACTTTGAAAGCAAGGCCACCAATCTCGTAATCCCGTTCGGCGATCCGAATCTTTACCTCCAACCTATATTTTCCCATACGCAGCTTCTCCGCTGCACTAAGCTGAAAATTATCATCTCCATCACGCTCATCATCAGCATCATCAAAACCGGTTTTCTGATAAACTTTTTTTCTTGGCTTCATCGGCTTCCATCCGGGCGGCGCCGTCTCAACCTTATAAACGCGATACCAGGCCGGCGGAATTTCAGGGCCGGGAAAGCTCACCCAGAAATAACTCCACTCGCTCAACCTGTAATCGCTGGCAACCCAAAAGGACATCCACCTGCCATCGGGCATCTGGTAATGCGTCGGACTTTGGTCATTCGGATCAAGGTTATCGTCTTCCATAGAAAATGATCTTCGATGGTGCGCCTAATGTAGGAATCCCGCGGCTGCCCCGATACGGCAGCGGGACTCCGGCGGCAGGTTGAGCCACGACTTTGCCATAGAACGAGAGTAGGTCTGAGGTGCCGGGATGTCTAGGCTGGAACGGCTGGCCCTCTTTTGCCGGCCACCCATCCGGCTCCACCGAGGTTACGGCGCGACAGGCCAGTGCGCAACGGTGGCAACGAATCATCCGCATGGTCGCGGGCGGGTGGTGGTGCTGCGGATTGGGACAATCCGCGCTCCGAGGGTGAAATACAAGCGAATCCGCCCGAATCCAAGTAAATCCAACCAAAATGAAAAATGACGGTTGGAGGTATCCCGATCCTGTGCTACCTGTAACCGACGGTTGATTGAATCGTCTAAGACATAACCAAACCATTAAACCAATGAAATCCAAACTGGCCCTCGGCCTTATCATCATGTCTGCCATCCTGACCACATCCCTTTCGGCGGGTGCCGCCGATTCCGTTTACGACATCCCGTTGAAGGACATCGACGGCAAGGACGCAAGCCTGAAGCCGTACAAGGGCAATGTGATCCTGGTGGTGAATGTGGCTTCCAAATGCGGATTCACGCCGCAATATACCGGGCTGGAGGCGCTCTACAAAAAGTATGCCATGCAAGGGCTGGTGGTCTGCGGATTCCCGTGCAACCAGTTCGGCAAACAGGAGCCGGGGACAGATGCGGAGATCAAGGAGTTTTGCACGGGCACATACAACGTGACGTTCCCGATGTTCGACAAGCTGGAGGTGAACGGGGAGAACCGGCATCCGCTCTACACCTGGCTCGCGGGCAAGGATTCGGCGTTTCCGGGCGACATAAAATGGAATTTTACCAAGTTTCTGATCGGACGCGACGGCAAGATCGTGGCGCGGTTTGATTCGAAGGTGAAACCGGATTCCGAGGAAGTGAGCAAGGCGATCGACGCGGCGTTGGTGGCGAAATGAGATCAGCCAAATCCATGCGGGAGGGTTTTAACGCAAAGGCGCAAAGGCGCGGAGACGCAAAGGGTTTGGTAGCGAGCACAAAGCGTTTTGCCCGCACCGTTTCGTGTGCCCGGTTGAATTGGGGTTCAGAAACAGCGGCCGTTGCCATGGCTTTGCGCCTTGGCGTTAAATTCGGACGGCATAATTCCGGCTTAGAACCCGCAATCGGATGGCCACAAAAGAGCACAAAGAACGCATAAGTAAAATGAGGGGACCGAAGTTGCCGCCCCGATTACGAAATTTGGGATGAGCCTATCTGCCAAGCGTTGGAGCGCATTGATTGCGCTGGTGTTTGCCATGGTTCTGGGAGCGGTGGCGGCAGATTCCAAAATCCGGGTCCTGATCGTGGATGGGTTCAGCAATCATGACTGGCAGCAAACGACGTTGCTGATCCAAGGCGTCCTCAAGCCGTCCGGCTTGTTTGAGGTCTCGGTCAGCACGACACCGCAATCCACCAACGGAGAAGATTGGGCCGCGTGGCGGCCGAACTTTTCCAAGTATGATGTCGTCATCCAGACCTGCAACGACATCAGCCACGGGCCGAAATGGCCGGAGCCGGTGAAGAAGGATTTTGAGGGTTTTGTCCGCAACGGGGGCGGCGTCTATATTTTCCATTCGGCGGAGAACGCCTTTGTAGGCTGGAAGGAATATGAACAAATGGTGGGCCTGTGCTGGCGCAAGGCGGATTATGGGACGGCCATCCGCGTGAACGAAGACGGTTCGCTGGTGCGGATTCCGCCGGGCGAAGGCAGCGGGACGAGCCACGGCAAGCGCGGTGATGTACTCGTGACCCGGCTGGGCGACGATCTGATCCACGCGGGGATGCCGCGGGCGTGGTTATCGCCGGACATGGAGGTTTATTTTTACGCGCGGGGTCCGGCGGAAAATGTGAACGTGCTGGCCTATGCGCGTGATTCCAAGCCGGGGCAGGGGATGTTGTGGCCGGTAGAGTGGACGACGACGTATGGCAAAGGGCGCGTGTACGTGTCCACTTACGGCCACGTCTGGCGGGGCGATGTGAAGCCGCCGGCCATGCGCTGCGCCGCGGTGCAGACGATCATCCCGCGCGCGGTGCAATGGCTGGCACAGCGGCCGGTGACGGTTCCGGTGCCGAAAGATTTTCCGGGGACGAATGCGGTATCGGTCCGTCCGGAATAGTTGTTATCCGCCGCTTTATACCAAGCTGCGCAAGTGCGAGACAAGGCAGCCACCAAATTATCCGGCCCGGAGCGAAGCCCCGGGCCGGATGGGGTTGGCGCAGATTTCAGTCGTCATCCTGATGTTTCTTCGCCGGAGCAGGGACGATGCTGCCGAATAGGCCATCGGCTTCACCGTTCAGACCGGCGGTGAAATATAGCGTCTGGCTGACACCTGCCCGGCCATCATTGCCGAACGCCAGCCCCCATAGACCGTCAATGGCAATGGGCTGATGATGGGTGTCTTCAAGCAGACCGCCAAAGTCACCATTGGCATCGAAGGTCATGATGGTGCCGCTGCCGAAGTTGCCGACGAGAAGGCGATCGCCAGCCCCGCCAAAACTTCCAGGAGCCAGTGCCACGCCCCAGGGCGAGTTGATGGCTTTCAAATGCCCGCCGGCGTCCGAGCCGGTGGCAAACCGGTGAAACCGGCCGGTGTGCGGGTTGAACACGTCAATCAAGCCGTTGCCGTTGCCGGCAACGTCATCGTGCTTCGCGTCATCCTGTTTGGCGAACGTCACGAAGACGAAACCGTGGATGCTCTGGACATTGAAGGGCGCATAGCCCGGAGGAGCGTGCGGATCCGAGAACTGAACGAGATCCAGGTTGGTGTCATAGGCGTCCACCGTGCCTTCCGCAAAGTTTGCCAGGAGCAGCAGTGGCGTACCGGTGTTGGTGATGAGCGTGATGCCCTTGTATACGGCGGTTGTCCGCAGCACCAACAGTTCCGCCGAAGTACCCAAGGCGCCACGCCAGCCGGATATGGTGCCGTCTTCACCGGCGAAAATGAAGTTGTCGCCGTTGAAACTGCCCACACCATCGAACAATTGCCCGGTGGGCACACCGTCACCCGGGATGCTCACTTTGAGCCCTTGGGTGACCACGTGTGGCGAACTGCCGGAATCGTTGGTGACAGCGTACAGCGTGGACAAGCCAGAGCCGTTGTCACTGATCCAGAACGGGCTGCTGGCACTGAAGGAAATGCCCCAAGGGTTCACGAGGTTCGTGTCCTGTATTTGCGCAATGCCGGCCAGGTCAGAAACCAGGTTTGATTGCACATAGGCATTTGAATGATCTGAATCTTTTGCCGATGCCGGCGCCAAGGCCAGCATCAGTGAAGCCGCCACCATCAACGAACCGAGGCGGCAGGGGATGAACAAGTCCGCTACTGTGTGATAACTCATTTTGTATTTCATACGATTTTTACCTTTCGTTTACTTGTGTCGGAGCATTTATGGAAATGCTCCAGTTATGTTAATCCCCAAGTATTTAGGCGGCTCCGATGACATGAGTGGGTTCACCGGTGCCGGATATCCACAAAGCAAGCTTCATGGTGCCGGATCGGGTTCATGTCACCGTCACAAAAATTGCGCCAGTTTTTCTTAGATGAAGGGGGGCGAATTATGTTCCAAAAAAAGTTTGTGACAATTTGGCGGCAGACCACCTGACAAACACAAAGCCGGGCAGCAGAACAAAACGAGCTGCTTCAGGTACCTGAACTTACATCCGATTGACGCTGCGACGTGTTCTGCGCAGAATCGCCATATGTCCAAACATCTTTCCCTCCGGATATTATCGTGCATCGGATGCCTCGCAATCATCGGTTTCTGCGCAAATGGTTGTGCCACAAAACATGACAAGACGGGCGCCACGGCATCAACTGACCTCGAACAATTCGAACACGCGCCAGCCAAGGGAGTTAATGAGGCGGAGATGCCTGCGCGAAAATTGCCGGAAGGAACGAATGCGGTGATCATTCCGCAATGGCCCGGCACCGGGCTGGCACAACATCCATTTCTCTATTACGGCGAAGGCAATAACGTGCTGTATGTGGTCAATCACGGACGCGTGGTCTGGTCGTATGCGTTTCCACGGGGTGGCGAGATTGATGATGCGTGGCTGATGTCCAATGGCCATATCATCCTCACCAAGATGACCGATTGCTACGAGGTCACGCCGCAGAAAGAGATCGTGTGGTCATATCATTGCCCGACCAATACGCAAATCCACACCTGCCAGCCGGTCGGCCTCGACCAGGTGATGGTGGTGCAAAACGGTTTGCCGCCGCACATGATCATCCTGAACAAGAAGGACAATTCGGTGGTGATGTCGCACGAGTTGCCCGCGGTGAGCGCGACGGATGAGAAGACCATCCATCCGCAATATCGCAATTGCCGGGTGACGGGGCAGGGGACCTATCTCATCGCGTGCCTCAAACAGGACAAGGTCATCGAGTATGACCGGAACTGGAAGCAGGTCTGGTCAGTCGATTCCGTGACGCCCTGGGCTGCCGTGCGGCTGAAGAACGGCAATACGTTGATCGCCGGCGACAATCACGCTTATGTGCACGAGGTGAACCCGGATGGGAAGATTGTCTGGAGCATCGAAACCAATGATTTGCCGGACATGAATCTGCACGACATCCAGACGGTAGACCGTCTGGCGAATGGCAACACGGTGATCTGCAACCGTTCCGGTGGCCGGAACAATAATCCTTTCGCCGTCGCGCAGATCATTGAAGTGACGCCGGGCAAGAAGGCTGTCTGGGTATTGCAGGACCACACGAACCTGCCATCCTGCACGGGTGTGCAACTGCTGGATGAACCCGGCTCGCCGGAGCACCCCGGCGACTTGCAACACTGAGGCCGATGGGAGAGAATCAGTCGCATGAGACCAATCCTGCAATGCACCGTGGCCGCGGTTTTGTGGTTCGCCTCAGCGTCTTTTGCCATTGGCGCGGAGACAAACACGGTTCATAACTTTGACAAATGGGAGAAGGAGATCGCGGCCTTTGAGCGCAAGGATGCGACGAATCCGCCGCCGAAAGGTGGCCTGGTGTTCATCGGTTCATCGACGATCGGACGCTGGAAGACGTTGCAGCAGGATTTTCCGGATCAGCCGGTGATCAACCGCGGCTTCGGCGGCTCGGAGATCACCGATTCCACGCACTTCGCCGGTCGGGTGATTTTTCCGTACGCGCCGAAGATGGTTTTTCTCCGGGCCGGCGGGAACGACCTTTGGGCGGGCAAATCCGTGGAGCAGGTGTTTGCGGATTACAAGGAGTTCGTTGAAACCGTCCACGGCAAGCTGCCGGACGCGAAAATCGTTTTTATCTCCTTGAGCCCCAGCCTGTCGCGGTGGACGCAGCGCGATAAAGAAAAAGCTGTGAATGATGCGGTGGTGGATTACATCCGCGGCAAGCCGTTCCTGCAATATATCGACACGTACGACGTACCGCTCGGCACCAACGGCCTGCCACGCACAGAACTGTTCGTGGCTGACAAACTGCACTTCAACGCGGAGGGATATAAATTGCTCGCGGAGCGGGTGCGGCCGTTCCTGCCGAAATGATCATTTGGTCTGCGGCGCAGGCGCGATGACTTTCTTGTGCTCCAGTTTCTCCAGCTTGGGCGCGATGACGACTTGGCAGTAGCCGGCGTTGGAATTGGCGTCGTAATATCCCTGATGATAATCCTCGGCCGGGTAAAATTTTTTGAAGGGCACGATTTCCGTCACGATGGGACTCCTGAAGTCGTCCTTCGCGGCGAGCTTTGACTTCTCCGCCAGCAACCGTTGTTTCTCATCATGGTAGAGGATGATGGAGCGGTACTGGGTGCCTTCATCCGCGCCCTGACGGTTGAGCGTGGTCGGGTCGTGCGCCTGCCAGAAGACGCTGAGGAGCTTGTCGAAAGAAACCCTAGCAGGATCAAAAACGATCTGCGTCACCTCCGCATGGCCGGTGGTGCCTTCGCAGACCTGATGATAGGTGGGGTTCTCGGTTTGGCCGCCGGCAAAGCCGCTGGTGACGGAAATGACGCCAGGCAGGCGTTCGAAGACAGCTTCCATGCACCAGAAGCAGCCGCCACCAAAAGTGGCGGTTTCAGTTTTGTTTGTGCTCATGATTTGGGTGGTCTGGGCGTTTACAACCACGCTGACAACCAAGGTCAGCAGGGCGATTAGCTTTGTTTTCATTATTCTCCACTTTTGTCGCGTGAAGATTGGAGAACCTTACAGTGAAATCGTTCAATCTGTCTCCGGCTTATCCAAGTAATCGCCTGGCGGAAGTTCGGCGTATTTCTCAAAATGCTCCGGCTTAAGCGGTTCTGAAATGGCATGTTCACCGCCGAACCATTTCCCAAGGTCCACCAGCTTGCAGCGGTGGGAACAAAAGGGGCCGTATTTACCGGCAAACCAATCCCCGGACTTTTTGCAGGTCGGGCACTTGACTGTCCGCATGGTTACTTGGTCTCGTCGGTGATCTTCTTGAGGTCAGTCACCACACCGTCGATGTCACCCTGCGCCGCACCGGCTTCGGTCAGGATTTTCTGCACATCGTCGAACATCATTTTCTGTTGCGCCGCCGAAAGATGTGAACTGTTAAAGACCGCATGGACGTCCACCGCGAGCTTTTTCTGCTGGGCGGCGGTGAGTTTTTTACGCTGCGACAGTGCCGGGGTCAGGTCGGCCGCGAGCTTTTTGACCGAGTCGCTGGAGGCCTTGGTGCTTTGCGCCGCATGCGAAAGGTTGTTGAGCAAGGAGGTTTTCTGGGCAGGATCCGGCTGGCCGTCGGCATTGATGAAGACGGCGAAATTTCCCTGAAGGTCACCAATGTTTTGCAACGTGGCCTGAAGGGCAGGGTCCATCGGAGCGGGGGCGGGAGTGGAGGCAGCAGCAGCGGCGGGACCGGTGGCGTTTTGGATACGCGCCTGCTCGGCGTTGTTCTGGTCGGACGTCCGGACGGCCTGCTGCCTGGCCATCATATAGGGATCGGCGAAGGCACTGCTGGCTACAAGCAATGCGCAGAAAACAGGAAAGTGCGCTTTCATAAGTTCAATGGCTTATGCTTAACATACCACTTTTTGACAAAAGTGAAATGTAATCACGCATGATGTTGGCGCCTTCATCCAGAGCCGGGTCTTGGGGGACAGACCGGCTGGTCGAAAGGTTAACGATCTCATTGGTCGGAGAGGGGCTGTTCGTGCCATCCGAAGCCGGAATGGCTGCAAAATAGTTGGTGAATTCCCCGGTATACGAATTGGTGCAGGTGTAAAGGGCGAGATTTGGCGCCCAATTGGTCTGCACGGAAGTGATATTGGTGTTGGTCACGAAATAAGACCGCGGAGCAGGCATCTCGGGCAGCGAAGAATTTTTTACGGTGAATTCGTAGACCTTCACCTCCGGGAGCGGACGGTTGTCGCGCTCCTTGTCCCGGGCGCGGTTCTTCAAAACATCCCGCTCGCGATCGGCTATGACCTCATGCTCGTTGAGGGAGGCGGTCTTCTCGGACTGGCTTTTTTTGAACTGTTCGATGTCCTGTCCGATATAAACAAATTCCTGGTTGGTGGCGATGCGTTCCGTGGAACGACGTTGCAGTTCCGCAAGGAAAGGTTCCACCATGTTCAATTTATCATAGTGCACCGATGACGGAACCTGGATCGTGTCCCACGGCAGGGCATTATCCAGGGCGCTCTCACCAACCATGGTCGAAAAGTTCCAGATGTCGGGCAAGACGATGTCGGAGACGACACCCTTGAGTTGCGTGGTCGCGCCGCTGATCCGGTAAAATTTCCCCTTGGTGATTTTAAGTTCCCCGGGATCGTTGGTGGCACTGGCATCCGCCGGCCAGATGAACGGGCGCAGCGGTTGGAGTTGCTGCACCGTGCCTTTGCCGTGGGTGGAGGTGTCACCGACGATCACAGCGCGGCCATAGTCCTGCAGCGCCGCCGCCGCGATTTCGGAAGCGGAAGCACTGAAACGGTTCAGCATCACCTCCAGAGGTCCGTCATATACGATTCCAGGGTCTGGATCTGAATCAACGGTGATATGGCCGCCGGAATCGCGGGCGATAACCACCGGGCCGTCCTTGATAAAGAGGCCCGTAAACCGCACGGCTTCCTCGAGCGAGCCGCCCGGATTGCTGCGAAGGTCCAAAATGACGCCTTCCACCTTCTCCTGCTTCAATCGTTCCAACAATTTGGTCACGTCCACGGACGTGTATTTGGGGGTGGTTTTGGCATCCGATACCGGTGCATAAAAAGATGGCAGTTCGATCACCCCGATGCGCTTGCCGTCAGGATATACGATCAGTTCGGCGCGCGCTTCCTTGTCCTCCAGCTTGATCTCTTCGCGGACAAGGCTGACGATGCGGCGGGTGCTGCGATTTTCAACAGGGCTGATGGTCAGGCGCACCTCGGTACTTTTAGTGCCGCGGATCATCTGGACGACTTTCTCCAATTCCACATTCACAACATCCACGGGCGGCTTGTCGCCCTGGGCGACGGCCACGATACGGTCTTCGGGTTTAAGCTGTTTTGACTTCATGGCCGGGCCGCCTGGAATGAGTTCCTTGATGGTGCAATAACCCTCGTCATCCATCAGTTGGGCACCGATCCCGATCAGCGCAAGGTTCATATCGATGGAGAAATCCGCGGCCTTGGGAGCGCTGAAATAGTCCGAATGAGGATCATACGCATGGGCGAGGCCAAAATTCAGATAAGCCGCCAGCACCTTGTCGCTATCCCAGTTTGTGGTCAGCCGCAGATTGGTGCGGTAACGCTTTTCCAGCGTGGCGACGATGTTTGAGGCAGCTTCCGGCGGCAGCTTGACGGTGAAGGCCCCGTTGGTTTCATGGAGTTCGGCCGGGAGTTTTTCAACCAGATATTCATAGCTAAGCCGCTGCTGCCAGAGCTGTTTGGCCTCCTCGATGTCTTTGGGAAAGGGGTCGTGGCGACGGTCGAGGGTGATCTTTTCATCTGTATTGAACTTAAATTTATCATGTTGCAACAGTTCGTTGACATAGGCGGCGTGTTGCACATTGCGCTCGACAAAACGCTCGTAGATCGAGAACGCCGGCGCCAGTTCGGCCTTGCTGCCATTTCCCACCGTCAGCAAATCGAGGTTGGTGCGGATGCCGGCAAATTCATCAAGGTCGGACTGGAGGAAGTTTTCATGGCGCGGATCGAGGGCATCGATGTAGCCGTCAAAGGTCTTGATCGACATTTCGCGATCAAACGGATGCTGGAGGTAATGATAGCTTTCAAGCAGGCGGGCGGTGACAAAGGCG
>DATHQS010000263.1:0-6555 GCA_035482455.1 Candidatus Acidiferrales bacterium
AGATTATTTAAAAAAACATAAAAGACCATTCGGGACTGTGATTGCAAAGATTTTCAGGTTGGACAGCCTTTGTCCAAGCGGCTGTGGCAGGATGGGGGCGCAAAGATGAAAAACGAAAGTCGAAAAGCGGAAAGCGGGAAAGCGAAAACCCAAAATATTGGGTGGACGCCGGACAGGCCATCCGCCTTCCCTGCGCCACGGCGCGACGGGCCTGAGGGGAAAGCTCCAAGCACCCACTTGCCGGGGCGGTGCCCGGCGCTCCGGACGGATACGCAGGGTACTTGCGTACGGCCACCACCGCCTGCGCTCCAAACTGTGATGGGCATCAAAGACCAGTCCTTGCGGACGGCCACCGTTCCGGAAACGGCTGAAATTCAACCGAATCAAGGTAAATCAAACCATTTTTATTTTATGAGACACGAATTGGACCAAGCACCATTGCGGTCCAATGCTTCCGCCGCTGAAAACATGAATTTACGAAACAAAGCCAAATTAAAAATGCAAAAGCCGACTTATTTTACCGATGTGAAATGGCGGTTTTCGCGATAAAAAACAAACCCAAATAAAGCCAAAAAAGCCAGTTTAAATCCATTTTAAAGCCAATTTCCGGGTGAAAACAGGCGTTTAAAAGCCATTCAAAGCCATAGGGAATGACGAAATGCTGATGACGAATCATGGGTAGCACTGCGGATTGATCTTTGACATACCACTATTGGGTCTGGGGTCTGGGGAGGCGCAGGGTGCGGGGGCTGCTGAGGCGGAAAAAACGAAGCCAATTGGGAAGCGGCAAGTGACGGGTGACGAGCGGTGCGCGGGCACACAAAGGGCTTTGATTACAGGGGAATGCCGTATTTTGGCCGGGCTTGAGGCGCGGAGCGGTGAGCAGGGCAAATTTACAGAACGAAGCCATCCGCCTTCACAAGGCTGCGGCGCGACAGGCCCTGAGAACGTTGGCGGTGGTGCTTTCCGCTGAAAAGGCTTTTTCCGCTGCGCGGAAACTTCTAACCTGCGCCCGTGTCTTTAAAGATTGGCGATCAAATTTCCCTGACCATCCACGACCTGGCCTTTGGCGGCGAAGGAGTTGGGCGGATTGATGAATTTGTGGTTTTCGTCCCCTTCGTCATCACCGGCGAAACGGTGGAGGCGCAGGTCACGGAAGTGAAAAAGAATTTTGCCCGGGCCAAGCTGCTGCGCGTCGTCACGCCATCGCCCGAGCGCGTCGCGCCGGAATGCCGCTATTTCACCCAATGCGGCGGCTGCCAGTATCAGCATGTCAGCTATGCGGAACAGCTGCGGGTCAAGCACAAGCAGATCTCCGACCTGTTCGAGCGCCTCGGCAAGATTTCGCCGGAGAAGGTGGCCCCGGTGCTGCCCTGCCCCGCCCCGTACCATTACCGCAACCGCATCATGATCCGCAGCCAGTGGAACGGCCCGGCCAAAAAATTGGAGATCGGCTTCATCCGGGCGGACAACAATTTCGTGCAGGACATCGAGGAGTGCAAGATTGCGGAACCGCCGTTGAACGAACAGATCCAGCACGTCCGCGCCAATCCGCCGCCGCGCGGCGGGTTGAAAGTGGTGCTGCGCGTGCAACCGGAAGGCTGGGAGGTGCCCAAAGATTCATTCTTCCAGAACAATTTCTTCCTGCTGCCCAAACTGGTGGAGACCGTGAAAGGCTTCCTGAAGGCCAGCGGTGCGCGGCACCTGATCGACCTGTATTGCGGCGTGGGGTTTTTTGGCATCGAGGCGGCGGGGGCGGTGGAGTCCTTTGTGGGGGTGGAATACGACCAGATGGCCATCCGGGCGGCGCGGCAGAACGCGGCGTCACGCAAAATTAACAATGGGGAGTTTATGGCGGCCAAATCAGAGGAAGCCCTGCCGGCGTTGCTGAAGAAATTCCCGGTGGACCAAACCGCGGTTCTGCTCGACCCGCCGCGCAAGGGCTGCTGGCCGTCGCTGCTGGAATTGTTGCGGACCACGCGTCCGGCACAGGTGATTTACGTCTCGTGCCACCCGGCGACGATGGCGCGAGATTTGAACATTTTATGCGCGGATGGTGTCTTTGAACTGGCTTGTGTGCAGCCGCTGGACATGTTCCCGCAGACGCAGCATGTGGAGTGCGTCGCGGATCTGCGCCGCCGAAACTGAACTTGCCAATTTACAACAATTACATTCAACTGGAATGACACCTGATGCCAAAAACTAATCAGACCGACCTGCGAAGAGATTTTGCACCGCTTATACTGCCCTGGTTGCTGGGTGCCCTGATGCTCGTCGTTTATTGTTTTACCTTGAACCGCTGGGTAACGATGCTGAACTTGGGCACGGTGGCCCAGGTATCTGGTTTCATTTGGCAGCCACAGTCATTCAACCCGTTGATGTATCTGGTGACGCTGCCGTTCCACTGGCTTTCACCGGGGAAAATCCCGTTGGCACTGAACCTCTTCTCCGCCGTCTGCGGATCGCTTGTCCTTGTGATCCTGGCGCGTTGCGTGGCCCTTTTGCCCCAGGACCGCACGGAGCCGCAACGCCAGCGCGAAAAGAGCGATTTCGGCTTCCTGACCGGCTGGCAGTCTTTTTTTCCACCGGCGCTGGCGGTGCTGATGCTTGGGCTGCAACTGGCTTTTTGGGAGCATGCCACCAGCTTCACCGGCGAGATGTTCGATCTGTTGTTATTTGCCACGATCATCTGGCTGCTGCTGGAGTACCGGCTTGATGAGAAGGAGTGGCGCCTCACAACGGTCGCGCTCATTTACGGTGCCGGCATCACCGAGAGCTGGATGTTCACCGCTTTTTTCCCGGTCTTGCTGGCCGCGCTGATCTGGCTCAAGAAACTTGAATTCTTCAGCCTCCGTTTTCTGTTCCGCATGATCCTGTCCGGCATGGTCGGATTGTTGTTTTTCTTTGTGCTGCCGCTGCTCACAAGATTTGACCCTCATTTCAAGTTCGGCATCTGGGACACGCTCCGTCCGCACATCGCAGCCGACTGGAGCTCAGTCATCACCAGGGGCATCGGGGCGTCTGATGTGCGCGTGCATCTGGCGCAGGCCAGTTTGGCCACGATCCTGCCGCTGCTGCTGATGGCCATCCGCTGGACTGCCGGCTATGGTGATAACAGCCGCATTGGCACAGCCCTGGCCAGCAACATGATTCACGCCGTCCACGCGGCGGTGTTTGGCGTCTGTGTTTGGGTGATGTTTGATCCCCCGTTTTCACCCCAACACCTGTTGGGCCCCCCCTGCCTGACGATGAATTTTTTCTGCGCTTTAAGCATCGGCTACTGTTGCGGATACGTGCTGCTGGTATTCGGCCGCAAGCCGGTGCCGTCGCGGCGGGACCCCAGACCCCTGCCGGTGTTCCCGCGGCCATTGATGTGGCTTTGCCCCATCATCATTGGCTGCGTTTTTGTCTGCGCCCTCTTTTCCCTTGCCGCCTTGGTCTATAAAAACAAACCCATCATCAAGCAGGTCAACGGTGATATCCTGTTAAAATTCGCCCAGTTCACCACTGAAAATCTCCCCAAAGATGGTGCCGTCATCCTATGTGATAGCGACACACCCGGACAGGACCAGCCGCTGCGCGGTTTGCTGATCCAAGCAGCCATCGCCCGGGAAGGCCGCACCCGGGATTTTGCAGTGCTCGACTCCTTTTCCCTCAAATGGGCGGCCTATCACCAAATCATCCATGAACAATACCCGGCCAAATTCCCCTTGATTGTAAAAGCGGGAGACCGGGGCATGGTCAGTCCCCTAAGCCTGTTTACGTTGATCAGCGGGCTGGCCAGGTCTAACACGGTTTGTTATCTGCATCCCAGCTACGGCTATTACTTTGAATATTTTTATGAAGAACCTCGCGGCCTGGCATATCCGCTCAAGGTGCTTCCTGAAGACACCATCCTGCCTCCGCCGCTGACGGATGCCCAGATCGCAGAAAATGAAGCCTTTTGGACCAAGGTAGTCACGGCACTGGATGCCCCGGTGCAACAAGCGGTCAATCCGGCCATCATTCCGTCGCCACATAATCCCATCGAGTGGTTTTTAATGCACTTGCATCCGGTCCCGGAGGCGAATTTAGATGCCACCATCGCCGGGCTGCTCTGTTCCCGGTGCCTCAACGATTGGGGAGTGCAGCTGCAACGCGCCGGGGAACTGGACAAGGCCGCCCGCCGTTTCACCGAGGCGATGCGCCTGAACCCGGACAATCGGGCCGCGGATATCAACCTTGCCTTCAACCAGGTGCTTAAGTCGGGCGCGCCAATGGAAATCGCCCCCGCCGGCATCAACCCCGACCAGTTCGGAAAATACCGCAACTGGAATGCCGTCGTGACCGCCAACGGCCCGTTCGATGACATCAGCTTCTGCAATGTGGCTGGATACTCATTTTATCAAAGCGGTTATTTCCGGCAGGCGGCCAAGGAATACGTGCGGGTCCACCAGCTGGCCCCGGACAATCTTGATGCCCGCCTTCAACTGGCCCAAATATATGTGCTCAACCGCCTTCCCGACCGTGCCCTCGAACTTCTTCAGGCTCCGTTGGCCACGCCGGCAAAGTTTGGCTTGAACGCGAATAATTCCACCGGCCCAGACATCCTGGCCGCGACCGCACATTTTCAAAAAAATGAGCTGGTTGCCGGCTGCCGCCTGCTTGAAGACGAGGTCGCCCGCCACCCGGATGATGAAATGTTGCTCAAGGCCACAACCCAGGCCTACTTCATGCACGGACTTTTTACCAACGCCTTGCGCGTGATCGATATCAAACTCGCGCGCACACCTGACGATGTGACCTGGCTCTTCGGCAAGGGCTACGCGAGCATACAGATCGGCGCTTATGAGGATTCCATCAAAGCCATGACCCGCGTGCTTGAACTCCAGACCAACGACCCCACCGCCCGGTTCAACCGCGCCCTCGCGTATTTTCAAAGCGGCAAACTGGATGAGGCCCGCGCAGACTACGCTGCGTTGCAGGTCGATCACACGAATACGTTTCAGATCGCCTACGGCCTGGGCGAAATCGCCTGGCGCAAAAAGGAGAATGCGGAGGCGCTGCGAAATTATAAGATCTACCTCGCCAACGCGCCGACCAATGCGCCTGAATTCAACACCATCCGGGAACGCGTGACCCAGTTGGGCGGCAAATGACGCCATGCGCGTCACCCATGTCATCACCCGGCTGGTCGTTGGCGGCGCGCAGGAAAACACCCTCGCGACCATTGGCGGGCTGAGGCAAAAGCCCGGGCTTGATATAAAGCTGATCTCCGGCCCGACCACCGGCCCGGAAGGCTCGCTCGAACCGGCGGCGACCGCGATTCCCGGTTCGCTGACCATTGTCCCCGAACTCGTCCGTCCGGTTCACCCGCTGAAAGATTTCTTCGCCCTTCGTAAATTGGAACAACTGCTGCGCGATCAGAAGCCCGACATCGTCCACACCCACAGCGGCAAGGCGGGCATCCTCGGACGGCTGGCCGCGAAACGTGCTGGCGTTCCTATCATCGTCCATCACATCCACGGCCCGTCCTTCGGAAACTTTCAAGGGCCGGTGGCCAATTGGGTTTTCACCGCCGCGGAGAAGCGCGCCGCCAAGGTGACCGATCATTTCTTCTGCTCCGCCGGGGCCATGTCGAAGCTCTATCTCGCCGCCGGCATCGGACGCCCGGAGATGTACACACGCATCTTCAGCGGCTTCGGGCTGGAGCCGTTTCTGGATGCGACCAACGACCTCGCCTTGCGCCAACAGCTTGGCTTGGATGCCGGCCATTTCGTCATCGGCAAGATCGGGCGCATCTTCAGGCTCAAAGGTCACGCGGATCTCGTGACGGCCTTTGCCAAAATTCTCCCGGAAGCTCCACACGCCCGGCTGCTCTTTGTGGGCGACGGCTCGTTACGCGGAGAAATTGTGAACCAAATCCTGTCGTTAGGCCTTACTGGCAAGGTGATCTTCACCGGGCTGGTACCGCCCGGCGATGTGGCGCGCCATGTCGGCATCATGGATTGCCTCGCGCACCTGTCCTATCGCGAAGCCCTATCGCGCGCGCTGCCCCAAGCCCTAGCGGCCGGCAAGCCGGTGGTCGCCTACGACTTCGATGGTGCGGATGAAATCTGCCTCGAGAATGAAACCGGCTTCCTGGTCCGCACGGGCGACACCGGCACCGCCGCCAAACGGTTGTTGCAACTTGCCCACAACCCGGCGTTGCGCGAAAAATTCGGCCGGTATGGCAAAAGTTTTGTGCGGGAAAATTTCTCCATCGAAAAAATGGTGGATGACCAGTATCATGTTTACCTGAAGCTCGCCGCTGAACGCGGCCTCCGCGCGTGACGTTTCCGTTCAACTTTTTTGCCGCCGCCTTCACGGGCGCGTTCCTCACAACGCTGCTCGCCTTGCCCCTTTGGCGGCGTTGGTGCCTGCGTACGAATCTCGTGGATGATCCCGGCCATCGCAAAATCCACAGCTCGCCCATCCCGCTGGCCGGCGGGTTTGCCGTGCTCACGGGCATCCTGCTGCCGCTGGCCGTCGGGGCGCTGCTGCTGAAGCTGGACATCGTCAAGTTTTCCACGACTT
>DATHQS010000264.1:0-8736 GCA_035482455.1 Candidatus Acidiferrales bacterium
CGGAAATGGTGAATCCAAAAAGCGAACTGTTCGACGCGCATCCCGACTGGGCCATCCGCCAGCCAAAGCGGGAACTGGAACTGCAACGACATCAACTGGTGCTTGACCTCACCCGGCCGGAGGTCCAGGCGCACGAGTGGAATGCGATTCAAAGCATTTTGAGCGTCCCCGATATTTCCTACGCCAAGTGGGATTGCAACCGCTATCTCACCCAGCCCGGCTCGCCTTATCTGCCGGCCTCACGGCAGTCGGAATTATGGGTGGATTACGTCAATGCGCTTTATGCTTTGATGGACAAAACAGCAAAAACATTTCCGCAGACGGAATTGATGCTGTGTTCCGGCGGCGGTGGTCGCGCGGATTATGGCGCGCTGAAATACTTCCACGAGTTCTGGCCCAGTGACAATACCGACCCGACATTGCGCGTGCCGATGCAATGGGATTATTCCTATTTCTTCCCCATGATGGCGTTGGCCAGCCACGTAACGCACTGGGGCAATCGCCCCTTGCACTTCGCATGCAGTGTCGCGATGAGCGCGCGGTTTGGCATGGATCTCGATCTGACGAAATTGTCCGCACAAGACAAGGCGATTTGTGCCGGTGCCATCAGCGCCTACAAGCAGATCCGTGATGTCACCCAACTGGGCGATCTTTACCGCCTGGAAGATCCGCATGAGAATTTTCGCGGGGCGTTAAATTTCGTGTCGCCTGACCGCCGGCGAGCGGTCTTGTTTGCGTTTCAATTGAAAGAGGGCGCGAACCGGCCCGTATTTCCGCAGGGTTTGGATCCTGACCAACGCTATGCCGTTCACGAATTAAATCCCGCACCTGGCCGTGAAGCCATTCCCCAGGAAGGAAATTCCCTCACTGGTGCGGAACTGATGCGCGGTGGCGTCCTGCCATCGTGTTCAAACGCCGTCGAAGCCAGCGTCATCGAACTTGCGGCCCACGCCGTCGAAGCAGCCGATATGCGGCCCGCTTTTGGCCATGGCTTCCGCTAAGCCATGGAAACCAGCCGGCGGAAATTTTTACAAACGACTTTAACCGCAGCGGCGGCCGCCTGTGTGTGGGAACCTTTGATTTCAATCGGCCGCGCGGCCGATAAAGGTTCTTTTTTGCGCCGGCTGGACTTGGGCGGCAATTGGCAGGTCAGCGCCACGGGGAAAGAAGATTGGTTTCCGGCCACGGTGCCGGGCAACATCTACACCGATTTGCTGGCCGCCAACAGAATTCCGGACCCTTTCTATCGGGACAACGAAAAATCAGTGCAATGGGTGGCGCACACCGGTTGGATTTATCGCCGAACTTTTGACGTTCCGGTGGAAGTTCTCAAAAACGACCGCGTGTTATTGCGCTGCGAGGGATTGGATACGGTGGCGTCCATTAAAGTCAACGGCACGAATGTCGGCCAGACGGACAACATGTTCCGGCTTTGGGAGTTTGACGTGAAGCCGGTTCTGTCCGTGGGGGCGAACACGATTGAAGTGACTTTCACCTCGCCTTACGACTACATCAAGGCACATGAATCGGATACGGCTCCCGCGAAATTCGTCAGGGAACGCGCATGGATCCGCAAGGAACCGTGCAGTTTTGGCTGGGACTGGGGTCCGGTTCTTCCCGGTTGCGGCATTTGGGAAAAAATCAGCCTCGAAACATTTAATGCCGGACGGATGACGGATGTGTCGGTGCAGCAGGACTTGTCCGACAAACATAATGCCGTCTTGAGCGTTGAAATCGCCGCCGAAACGGTGCCGACGGCCAAGATGCCGCTGACAGCTTTAACGGCTGTCTTCGATGGCAAAAAGCTCATCTGCAAAAAGGAAGTCGAATTGACCGGCAACAAGTGCGAAGCGCGCCTGGTAATCCCGAATCCAAAGCTGTGGTGGCCCGCCGGCATGGGCGGACAACCGCTTTATGAGGTGCGGGTGGAATTGCGAGATGCCAGCCGGCAACCGGTTGATTCCACCGCCCGTCGCATCGGTCTGCGCACGTTGAAAATTTATCAGGCCGCGGAAGATCACCCGCTGTATTTTGAGGTGAATGGAGTTCCGTTTTTTGCCAAAGGCGCGAATTGCATTCCGTTGGACATGTTTCCCAACCGCGTTCCCGCTGACAAGCCGCGCCGCTTTGTCGCGGATGCGGTGGCGGTCAACATGAACATGCTGCGTTTCTGGGGCGGCGGGCACTACGAGAACGATGCCTGGTTTGACGCGTGCGATGAGCTGGGCATTTGTGTCTGGCTGGACTTCAAGTTCGCTTGCGCGGCATATCCGGCGTTTGATGAGAAGTTCATGGATGACGTCCGGTTGGAAGCGCGCGATAATTTGCTCCGGTTGCGGCATCACCCTTGCATCGCCGTCTGGTGTGGCAACAATGAAATCAGCCTGTCGTGGTGGAAGGGCCCGACTTGGGCTCCCAACCGGATGAGTGATGCGGATTACGACCAGCTCTTCAAAAATCTGCTCGCGGAACAAGTCAGACAGTTTGCGCCACAGGCCAACTATGTTTCCGGCAGCCCGGATTGCGGTGACACGCATTATTGGGACGTCTGGCATGGGCCAAAAAGTTTCGAGTCCTACCGCACGCAATCGGGTTTCATGAGCGAGTTCGGCTGGCAATCGTTTCCCGGGCTTAAAACCATTCGCGCCTTCACCAACGAGACCGACCGTGCTTCGGTCGTGACCGAGGTGATGAAGTGGCACCAGCGTTCCGGCGGCGAGAACTGCAACCAAAAAATGGTGGACATGATCCAGCGTTATTTTCAGCCGCCGAAGGATTTTGAAATGACCCTGCAGCTAAGCCAGATGCTGCAAGGTTTCGGCATCAAGCTTGGCGCGGAATACTGGCGCCAGATCCGTCCCAAGGCCACCGGCTGCATTTTTTGGCAATACAACGACATCTGGCCGGGCATGAGCTGGTCTTCGGTGGATTACTTTGGCCGCTGGAAGGCGCTGCATTATCTGGCCCGGAAATTCTATTCCCCGGTTCTGGTTTCAGCGGCGGAAAACGCTTCAACGCGCTCGGCAGACCTGTTCATCAGCAGCGATTTGATGACTGACCAACACGGCAAATTGGAATGGAGCGTTACTGATTTATCCGGTGGGGTGCTGGCAGAAGATTCGATGCCCGTGTCGGTGCCGGCACAAAAAAGTGTTCAAGTCAAAACTCTCGATCTGGAACAGCCGGTTCAAAGTCACGGTACCGGCGGGTTTTTGACCTGGCTGAAGCTGGACCTTGGTGGAAAGACGGTTTCCGAAAACCTGGTGCTGCTGGCGCCGCCGAAGGAGTTCAAGCTCCTCAATCCTGAGCTGACCGTCATCACCACAGCCCACGGCGAAGAGTTCGTGGTCGCTGTCCATGCGAAAAAAACGGCGCTATGGGCCTGGTTGGAGCTGCAGAACGCGGATGCGAGATTTTCCGACAATTATTTTCACCTGCGACCGGATGAGCCGCAAAAAATCCAGGTTCGTCCAAGTGCACGAATGAGCCATGAAGAATTCATCTCCGGACTGCAGGTGCGAAGCCTTTATGATACTTATTTGTGATGAACACGATTGTTAAAATGCTTCCGAGATTTTGCCTGGTGCTGGCGTTGCTGCTTTCTGCGCCGGGAACGATCCAAGCAGCTGCGGGTGCAGATGCCTGGTTGCTCCAATCCCCTGACGGCCGGTGCAGCATATCAGTGACGCTTGACCAAGGCCGGCTGAGCTATCAAGTTGTTCGCGCGGGGCAAACTGTGCTCCCGGCGTCTCCGCTCGGTTTGCATCGCGGTGACGCGGACTTTTCGGCCAACCTCGCCTTCGACCACGCGGCCAAGCCCAAAACTCAGCGCGAGAGATACGAATCATTCACCGGCCCCCAGCCACGCATAAACCATCTTCTGAATTTCCGCACGTTGACCTTTCGGAACCAAAGCGGCATCCCCCTGGCCATTGACCTTGCCGCCAGCAATGAAGGTGTGGCTTTTCGTTACCGGTTTCCGGGCACAAACGCCGAGACCCAGGTAGTGGCAGCAGAATTGACAGGCTTCACGCTCCCGCAGAGCGCCCGTGGCTGGCTCCAGCCTTACCATGCCGCCGGGCCCTACACGCCGGCTTACGAAGATTTTTACTTTCAGGCCAGCCCCGGCGATCTGCCGCCCGATTCGCGGCAAAAGGCCAGGGGTTGGGCATTCCCGGCGCTGCTTCACGTGTCAGCGGCGTCAACCTGGGTCTTGCTGACCGAATCCGGCACGGACGAATCTTATTGCGCCTGTCATCTCGCGCCGGATTCAACTGGGGGCGTTTATCACATCGCATTTCCGTTGGAGGATGAAACAACTCGCGGCTACACGAACAAATTTGATCCGCAACCGCGCTTCACGCTGCCATGGACGATGCCCTGGCGCGTGATAGTTTTGGGCGCGTCAGCCGGCGACATTGCGTTGCAAAGCCTGGTAACTGATTTGGCGCCGTCTTCGCGGATCGCGGACACATCCTGGATCAGGCCGGGCCGTGCTTCCTGGGCCTGGTGGTCCTATCCCGACGAACCGCCCACGGCGAAACGTTTTGATGAGTTCACCGATTTTGCCGCGAAAATGGGCTGGGAATATACCTTGTTCGATGCGGGCTGGTGGACGCCCGGGTTAAAACCCATCGTTGCTCACGCACAATCAGCCGGTGTCATCCCGCTGGCGTGGTTGTATGCGGCGGATTTTTATGACGCTGATGCGCGCGCCAAAAAGCTGGCTCAGATGGCCGATGCCGGCATACGCGGCGTGAAGGTGGATTTCTGGTGCTCTGACCGTCAGGAGGCCATCGCCGCACAGCAAGCCCTGATGCGCGATGCCGCCGCGCGCCATATGCTTGTAAATCTTCATGGTTGCACGATTCCCCGCGGCTGGCAGCGAACCTGGCCAAACTTTCTTGCCTGCGAAGCCGTGCTCGGATGCGAATCTTATTTTTATGAGCCGCGTTATACGGAAAAGGCGGCGGAACTCGACACGGTATTGCCATTTACCCGCAATGCGGTTGGGCCGATGGATCTCACACCGGTCGCGTGCTCGCCGAAAAAATTTGCCCGGACAACGACCGCCGCGCATCAACTTGCCGCCGCGCTGGTCTTTACTTCCGGCATCATTCATTACGCCGATCAGCCAGGGTTCTTTGAGTCGTTGCCACCGGAGGTCTTGAAAATCTTTCGCGATGCGCCTGCCCGTTGGGATGAAACCCGCTGCCTGGCTGCGGAACCGGGGCAATTGGCTATCTTTGCCCGCCGCGCCGGGAACAGCTGGTATATCGCAGGCATCAGCGGAACGGACTCGCCGCAAACAGTCACCGTGGACCTGACGCCTTTCAAGAAATTCGCCAAACGGATCGCGATGATCGAAGGACAGGACGCCAACATGCAGGTTGCCGCTGCGGCATTGGACAAATCCGCCGATTGGAAGCATGAAATCCCGGCCCGCGGCGGGTTTATCCTGCGACTTGACCGCTAACCACCAATATGAATCAAAAACTTCACCTTTCTGTCTTCAACTTCATTTGGATTATCGCAACCGCCCTCGCGTTGCACGGGGCGGAAGTCAAAGGCGGTTCGCCTGAAACGACCGTTTGGTTTGACGCAGCGGCAAAGAACTTCACGGAATCATCACCCATGGGAAACGGGCGTTTGGGCGCGATGATGTTTGGCGGTGTGGATGAAGAGCGGATCGTGCTCAACGAAAGCTCCGTATGGTCCGGCTCGCCGCAAGATGCCGACCGGCCGGACGCCGCCAAGTTTTTGCCGGAAATCCGCCGCCTGCTGCTCGAAGGAAAGAACGTCGAAGCTGAAGCCTTGGTGAACGCGAATTTTACCTGCAAGGGCCCCGGTTCCAGTGGTGGCTCTGGCGACTGTCAATATGGCTGTTACCAGGTGCTGGGCAATTTGCACCTCACGTTCAATTCCAGTTCCAACTTGCCGGTGGAAAATTACCGTCGCGAACTGAATCTTGATGACGCCGTGGCGCGAATGCGGTTCACGCGCGGCAGCGTGATGTTCACGCGTGAAATGTTTTCCAGCAAGCCTGATGAAGTGATGGTGCTGCGCCTTACTGCCAATCAAGCCAGGCAAATCTTCTTTGGGCTCAAATTGGACCGTCCGGAGCGTTTCGAGACGGTGAAGGTCGCGTCCAATGAACTGCTCATGACCGGCCAACTTGACAATGGTACCAACGGCGGGGGAGTTAAATATGCCGCCCGTGTCCGGGTGCTGAATCATGGGGGCACTGTATCGGCAAGCGGAAATTCCCTGCAGGTCACTGGCGCGGACGAAGCGTTGCTGTTGATTTCCGCCGCCACCGATTATCGCGGGTTTTCCGGCCGGCAATTGAGCGATCCGCAATCCGCCACGGCAGATGATTTAAACCGGGCGGCCAAAAAAACCTTTGGCAAGCTGCTGGCCGCCCACGTGGCGGATTATCAGCAATATTTTCGACGGGTCTCGTTCCAACTCGAACCGGCGGACGGCACCGTGGCGAAGCTGCCGACGCCACAGCGCATCATCTGGGCGAATGGTCACGGCGGCGATCCGAATCTGGCGGCGCTGTATTTTAATTTTGGCCGTTACCTGTTGATTTCCTCATCGCGCCCTGGTGGATTGCCGCCGAATTTGCAGGGCATCTGGGCGGAGGAAATCCATACGCCGTGGACCGGCGACTGGCATCTGGACGTGAACGTCCAGATGAATTACTGGCCGGCGGAAGCGTGCAATTTGTCAGACCTGACACAGCCGCTGTTTGCGCTGATCGGGTCGCTTCAGGAACCGGGCGCAAAAACCGCGAAAGCCTATTATGGCGCACGCGGCTGGGTGGCGCATGTCATCACCAACCCGTGGAAATTTACCTCACCGGGCGAATCCGCGAGCTGGGGTTCTGCCATGTGCGGCTCCGGCTGGTTGTGCCAGCACCTTTATGACCATTATTTGTTCACACACGACCGGGATTTTCTTGCGAGAGCGTATCCCGTCTTAAAGGGCGCGGCGCAATTTTATGACGACCTGTTGATGGAAGAACCGGCGCATCAGTGGCTGGTGGTGGCTCCCGCGGGCTCACCCGAAAACCATTTCAAATTGAAGGACGGCCAGGAGGCGGCCATCTGCATGGGGCCGACCATGATGCAGCAACTGGTGCGATATCTGTTCACCGCGTGCATCGACTCATCGCAAGTGCTTGGCGTGGATGAAAATTTCCGCAATGAACTGATCGCCAAACGTGCGCGTCTTGCACCGACGCAGATCGGCTCGGACGGGCGGATCATGGAATGGCTGGAAGAATATCAGGAATCTGAACCGCATCACCGCCATGTGTCACACTTGTGGGGACTGTATCCCGGCGGTGAAATTTCCGCTTACGCCACCCCGGACCTGGCCAAGGCAGCGCGCAAGTCCTTGGAAGTGCGCGGTGATGACGGCGTAGGTTGGTCGCTGGCCTACAAGGCGGCGTTGTGGGCGCGGCTGGGCGACGGCGATCGCGCATGGTCGCTTACGCGCAAAGCACTTGCTCCCGCAAGCGGCATGGACGTTCGTTACGATGGCGGGGGAGGTGTTTATGCAAACCTTTTCGACGCCTGCCCGCCGTTTCAGATCGACGCCAACTTCGGCACCACTGCGGCGATTGCCGAAATGCTGGTTCAAAGTGAAAATGGCACCATCCATTTGCTGCCCGCGCTGCCGGACGCATGGAAAAATGGAGCAGTTTCCGGCCTCCGCGCCCGCGGCGGGTTTCAAGTAGATGAGTCCTGGCAAAGCGGAAAACTGATTTCAGCCAACATCCATTCGGATACGGGCGAACCCTGTTCGGTCACTTACGGTGGCAAGACCGTGGAACTCAACTTCCAAAAGGGAAAGTCCGTCAGCTTAAATGCCAATCTGGATTCGGATGCCGGCGCGCCTTAAATCCGATGAACTGGTATTCAATCTGCCCTAAGTTGGCGTGCGAGCTGAATTGGCCTTACCTCGATTTGGTGGATAGGAGAAGTGTGATTGTGTGAGCTAGGGAGCAAACACATGAACCCCACCGAAAACACCTTGAACCGTAAATACAAGCGTTACGATGAAGCCTTCAATCGTCGGGCCGTGGATACTGGATGCTATCCGGCAAATACGGAAGGGGTGCCAGAAATGGATGACATAAATTATTGCACTTATTTCTACGGCATTGATCCGACAGCCCAGCGGCTGGGTGCCTGTCCTAGTTCGATTTTCAGCGTGCCGCCATTCACCAAATCGGTGTGCGGAAACCAAAACTGATCCAAAGGCCTGCCATTCAATTTCACGGATTGGATGTAGATATTCGTTGTGGAATTGTTGGCGGCGGTGATGACAAACTGGCGGCCGGGAAAATAATTCCGGTCGAGACGGATTGTCGCACAGTCAAACAAGGGTGAAGTGACCTGATACGCCGGTTTTATTTCAGCGCCACCTTCGATATCAAACAATCCCAGCGCCATCAGCACGCCGAGCGCGCCGAGTTGGCCCTGGTCCTCATCGCCATTGTAGCCACCGAAGGGCGTGATGTCGGCAAGCGCCTGCTGTTGCACGGCCCGCACCCATTTCTGGCTCAACCATGGCTTGCCGGCGAAGTTGAACAGATGCGCCATGGCCATGGAGGGTTCGTTATCATAGTCCACCCACGCGCCGCCATGTTCACCGTGGGGCACCACGAAATTTTCCGGCGCGGCCGTTTCAAACTGCCGGTTCAGGGCCGCGGCATATTTTTCC
>DATHQS010000265.1:0-8083 GCA_035482455.1 Candidatus Acidiferrales bacterium
GGCGGTGGCGCTGGTATTGTCAGTCGGGTCGGTCGGATCGGAATAACTTGCGGTGAGGATGGAGCCGATGGGGGCATACAGGGTACCGTCATTCGCCGTGCCGATGACGCTGGTGCTGGAGTTGATGGAGTTGGTAAAGATGCCGGTGTTGATGCCGGTCTCAACCAGCGTCAGGGTTTCCAAATCGCCGGAGCTGCTGGTCACCGTGACGATCACCTGGTCGATGGTCGTCGCGTTCGTGTTGCGATTCAGATCCGTGACACGGACGCTGATCACGCTGCCGCCGAGGTAGCTGTTGGTGGCGATCCCATTCGCGCCGCTCGTGAATTCCGTCGTGCTGGGCGTGCCCAGGTCGAGGAAGATGGTGGTGATGCCGGACGCCGCAACGGAGCTGACACCTTCCGTGCCTTCGTTCGCGGTGACGGCGATGTTGTAGCCGCCCGCGGTCGCCCCCGTCGTCAGGGCGTATTCATATACCTTGGTGAATGCATCATTGGTCACCACATTTGCGCCAATGAGGGTGTTGGTGAAACTGGAGCCGGCATCCGGCCCGATGACGGCAAGGCCGAGGCTCGTGATGTCGTAAGCGCCGAACGGATCGGTGACCGCGGCGCGGATGTAGACCGTATTTCCGGCAACCGGCGTAATAACGAGGCTGCCGTTGGGGAACGGCGCATCATAGACGCCGAGCGTGGCGACCTGGATGACCGTGGAGGCCGGCAGGACGATCACCGATTGCGCGTTGGTGCTGTCATAGTTGATGTGGAACGCCGTGTTCGCGACGCTGTTGGAGATGACATAGGTGATGATCTGGCCGGTGGGAATGGTGACGTTGGTCGCCAAGGTCCCGGTCCATACGAGGTTGGTGTTAACCCCGGCCCCGGCGTTAAAGACCGGATTAGTCAGCGTCAGGAAACTGACGCCGTTGGTTTGCAACCTGGCGGTGACGGCTGAACCTGACGCCAGGCTGCCGTTGGTGAGGGTGATGAAATTCGTGATGGTGACCGCGCCGCCGGCAGGCATCGTGAACGACGACGCAAAGGCCGGCGTCTGGGCGAATGAGGTGGCGTTCGTGGCCGGGCCGCCACCGACGCCCGGGACAAAGGTCAGCGATGGATTGATGGACACGCCAACGCCATACGCGCTCGCCGTCCAGGACATCGTCGTGGTCGCGGAATTTGACCCGACCAAGGTGCCGCCGATCCCGATGTAACTGTTGACAGTGTTCGACCACTGGACGGACGCATTTTGCCCCGCCAGCAACGACACGGCACCGTTCAAATAAACAGTTCCGTAGACCAGCTGATTGGTCGCTGAATTGACCGCAATGCTCGTCCCCGCCGTCACCGTGTTGGTCGATGATAGCGGCGCGGCCGGATTGACGTTGGTGAACGTATCAACCCCGACAATAAAGCTATTGCCACCGGTTGTGATCACTTGAATGGGACCCGCCCCGGGCAAGGGATTTGCCAGAGAAAAGAGATACACGCCATATTTGGGATTGGAACTGCCTTTCAGAGCCGATCCCACCTGGTTCAGGTTCGTGCCATTATAGGTAACACCAGTAACGCCAGGCGCGCCACCGCTGTTGTCTTGAACCCCCACGGTGACCAACATCAGCCGGTTGGTGCCCGGGCCGGTGGTATAATTAAAGGTCAGCGTGGCAGCGGTGGTGTTGGTCGAATAAGAACCGTCAACACCGATGGTGCTTGGGACGAAAGAACCGCCGCCGCCTTGGCCGATATCAATGCTGGTATGGATCGGACCGTGGCCATAGGCGACGGGGTCGATGCGGTTCAAGTCCTGCACGCCGTTGCCCAGGCCGTTGATGCTCAGGTAAAGCTGCTTGTTCGGCGTGGGTACGAGGATCGTGGCGGTGTTGGTGGCGCTGTCGAAATACACGGGGTCGGTATAGCTCACGCTGAGGGTGTCGCCCGGCGAGATGTGCAACGTTCCATCCTGCTGGCCCAAGCCGGATGAGGTCGAGGTCGGCAACCCGGTGATATTACGGAATATCCCGGTGTTCGTGGTTGTCTCGGTCAGGGTGATGGTTTCCACATCACCGCTCGTCACGTCCAGCACGGTCACGTTGATGGACTGCTGCGAGTTGGACGAGGTGTTGCCCACGGCGTTGGTCATGTTGACATACACATTGGCGCCGGCGGAATAAAAGTTGGTCGATGCGCCATTGGTGTCCGAGAAATTCAGCGAGACTGACGCACCATTGGTCGGGGTCGGCGCGAGAAAAGCCTGCGAGGAGATGCTGGTGCCGCCGATGTTGACGCTGTTGCTGACCACGCCGCCGGCGTTGACGACAGTCAGGTACCGGAAGGTGGTGACGCCCTGGCTCAAGATGACCGGGATGGTGTAGCCCGGCGCATCCAGCGGGAAGGCCGTGCCGGTGGCGCTGTCGGGAATCGAATTACTGTCCACGGTGGTGGAGTTGGGAACATAGGTCAGGTTCGTGGTCGGGGCGTCGATCACCAAGGTATTGCCGAGCGGCAACAGACCTTTGTTGTTCACCTGCACGGTGTAGAGAATCGTGTCGCCCACGCTCAGGCCGGCCGGCGGCACGTCGGTAACGATGACCGCGGATTTGAACAGCAACGGCGTTGGGAACGGAACCACCGTGGTGCCAGCATCAATGTAAGGATTGCCCGGCTGTGCCGTGTCCGGGTCTTCGCCCCAGGCGGCGGCGATCAACGTGCCGTCCAGCGTATAAACCCGCATGCCCGTCTGGTTCTTGCTCGGATCAAAAATTTTCTGCGACTGCAACGCCGACACATTAAAGCTCGTGTCGTATTGGTTGCCATTGGGATCGGTCAACGGCCCGGCGTGATCGCCCTTGTAATCGACATAAAGCTTGGTGTTCGCGAGCGCCGTGACCCAGACGGGGCTGCCATCCACCGTGCCATCCGCGCTGCCCGGCCCCCAGCCGACCGTCGCCTCGGTGGTCAGACCCGGCTTGGGCACCAGTGTAAAGCCCCAGTTGAAGGAGGTGTCCGACGTGTTGTTGGCGGCAACGGTGCAAAGGGCGTAGAAGTTTTGTCCGCCCGCGCTCACAAAGCTCGCACCGGAACCCGTCGGCATGGGAAACTGGGTCACACCGTTCGTCCCCGGCACGGAAAAGCTGCCGGATCCGACCTGCGTGTTGTAATTGATGGTGATGGCGTTGGTGCCGGGGTTGTAGAGATAGACATAGGCCACGTTACCGTTTTTCGAGGTGCCGACCGGCGTGTAGTAGGCATTGCCCCACGCCGACTCCGGATACAGCGTGAACCAGTCGCTCGCGTAGCTCGCACCAACGTGACCGATGATCAGATCGGCCTGGATCGGCTTGGTGGACGTGACCCGGCCGCCCTTCAAAATGCCGCCATTCACCAGGTACGATTCGCCCTGGTTCAAAACGATGTTGGTCGTGCCGATGCCGGTGCCGGTCGGGTCAATCGTAACCGTCGTGTTGTTCTGCGCCGCCATGATGAACATGCCGACGTATTTGAAGAGATTGTTCGGCAGGTTCTGGCCGACGGGGCTGATGTAATTGGTGCCGTAATCGATGGTGGCCAAAACGCCCACCGCACCGGCGAACACCGGTCCGGGCGTCACCGGCCAGCCGGCGCGGGAAATGACCAGCGCCTTGTTGGCCGCCACACGGTCACGCGCATCCCACAAAATCGTCCCGGGATTCCGCGGCAGCCCCACATTGTTCGTCAGGGTGATGACGGTGCCGGCGGGCAAGCCCACCGGGTCATGGGCAAAACCAGGGGCGATGCCGTTGCTATCAATGCCGTCGCCCCAGATCTGGGTGGTCGGCTGCGTGGGGCTGGCGAGGTTGACCTCATAACCATCTTCCCACTGGTCATAATAGATGACGGTGCCGTTGCCGGTGACGACGATGGAGAACGTCGAAAAGATGTTCGCGCTCGAGCCGGGGATGATGGCGTTGTCCGCGGTATATATCTGCTGCTCGGGCATCGGCAGATAAAATTCCTCCACCAAATTCACGGCGCGCGCCGGGGTGATGATGGAAATGATGGAAACCGCCGCCAGCAGCGAGAAGCGCCGGCAGACCTCAACACTACGCATATATCGTGTCATTTTGATAAAGCAGTGGCTATCAACAATTTTCCAATTGTTGCTGAGCCTGACGGTGTTGAGGAACCGGTATGTTGGCAAACGTTTCTGAGAATCGCTTGCTGTGGCGGATACTGGAGACTATGAAAGACAAAATCAAGAAAAATTGTGAATAACTTGTGAATCACCACCGTAACTGGCTGAAAATCAATTTAAAGCAACGAACGATTTTGTCTACTTTAAGTGAATAACCGCCTTGTTTGTGGGCAATTTCACCGGCACCATCCGTTTCAATCCCAACTGCGAAATGGAAAACCGCCCTTATCCATGAAGCAACCGCAGCGCGGACAGCGACCGGGCTCTTTCCAAGCTTCCACGACGTGTTTGGCATCTACCGGACACATCGGTATAAACTTCTGCCACACCAGTTTAGGCAGCTGCCCCGTACCCGGACGTGACGTGCTTTCCCGCAGGATCACGGGCGGAATTTCGGGGCGGAAGAAACCGGGGAATTTCACTTTTTCAGCCGCCCCGGCGCGACGGCGCACCTTGATGAACACATCATATAATTGCCGGCAGTCCCGGCAGCTCACGGTCTGGATTTCACAATGCAGCCCGGCGTCTGCGCCGCCGGAGATCTTGGCCTGATACTGGCAGAGCGGACACTCGAAATGGTAGGTCTTGCCCACGCCCATGAGATACTACCTCGCCCGCGCAAACTCAAGCCGGGGCTCAATGCAAATCCTTCTCTTCGATATGGAAACGGTGCAGCACGCGATGAAATACCGGCGACAGCAGGATGCCCGTCGCCGAAATGAACACCACGCCCGAAAATAACGCGTACGCCGAGGCGAAGACCTTGGCCCCATCCGTCTTCAACTCGCCCACCGGTCCCATGCCTGAAAGAATCATGCTGGCGTTCAATAGCGAATCCACCCAGCCAAAGCCGGCGATAAATCGATACCCCAGTATCCCCAGGAACAGCGAAGCCCCGATCACCGCACCCGCAAACAACATCGCTTTAAAGAACCGCCGGTAAAACTGCCGGCGATATTTTATCCGCAAGGCATGAATGTTCTCGGCTGCAGCCGGCGGGGTTGGGGTGGTTGCCATATATATTATTGAAGCTTTCCGTTCACGGCGATGAGCTGGCCTCCAGATCATGCAACACCGGTCCCATCATGTCGCCCAAACGGCAACCCGCCAGATAGATGACGATGGCGAAGCCCAACAGCACGATCATCAAGATCGTGAACGCCCAGAAATGATGTTTCTCCACGCGCCGCAAGGTCCGCGCGAACGCCACCAAGCCGAACAGCGCGGATACCACGATCACCATGTCCACGCTCGCGCGCTGCCAGTAGCTGCCGCCGAGGTGCAGCCACATGCCGAATTCATCGAAGGTCAACCCCATCGCCACGCCGTATAACAGCGCCGTTATATCCGCGTGCCGGCCGGTCGGCCGCCGGAACACGCTGTAACCGGCCACCACTGACAGCATGAAAATCCCGTAGTTCAGGTGATGCACATGCGTGCCGCTGACAAAGCAGTACATGTTGGGCATCGCCTTGCACATGATGAGAAAGACGAACACCCGCGCCATGATGAACGTCACGAGAAAGCCGAACAAAGCCCAGCGTGCCAGCTTGTGCGCCGTCTCACGGGGATGGGGATGATCGGATTGCATGGCTGCTCTGGGCTCGCAGTCTAAGAGACCGGCCGGAAAACAAAAGCGGTTTTATTGGTGCCCCGCCCGATGACCGCCTAATTGCCGCGCACGCGGAAAAAACTTTTGCCGTTTGTGGCCGGCACGCTCGCGTTTTGGAGGCTCGTCGTGACCGCGCCGCTCCATGCGCCTGCCGGCAAAGCACCCGCCTGCTCCACCACGAACGGCGGCGTGCCGCCCGACCATGTAAAATTCACATTCGTACCCGAGCGCGTGGCCGCCACGTAGATGGCGTTGGTCACCGTCACCACCACCGCGTCGTACGCGACCGAGTGGATGCCGTCATCCGCGCTCAATTCCAACGTGTACACGCCGGGCACGCTGCATGTCGCCGTCGTGTTGGTGAGCGCAGCGTTGCCAAACGTCACCGTGCCGGGACCGGAATATTTTATCCAATGTATCACCGGCGCCGGATTGGAAAAGTTCACCACGCCCGACAATGGTATCGGTTGCAACACCGGGCCGGCCAGGTCTGCGCCCGCATTCGCCACCGGCGCACCGGCGGAACGCGGGCCTTGATTTGTGGCCGTCGTTTGCACCACCTCAAAATTCGTGATCGGGATGCCCGCGGCCGCCATGTCGTCAAACGCGCCGCCCCAGCGGTCATCCGGCGTGATGGAGATGGAGAAGAACGAACTGCTGTTGTCCGACACCATCGCGCCGTACTTCTTCAAGGCCAGCGCCACCGCCTTTTCCTCCTTCGTCCAGTTCGCGGGGATCACGTAAGCCGCCTTCAACCGCAACCGCTGGCCCATCGCCGGATAATTCGTCAGGCTCGCCGCGGCGAACCCCGCGTCATGCGTCGCGGGATAAATGTGTGCCTTGCGCGAATGGACTACCACCAACCGCATCGCGTGCTCCACCATGCCGCGCTCGCATTCATCAAACCGCACGAGCGCCGGAAACATCGGAAACCCCGCTGCATCGCCGGAGGTCAGGCCATCCGGCCGCAGGCCGTTCGTGTTCAGGTTGAAGATCGCGCCATTGGTCGCCTGCCAGTTCGGCGGTACGAGCAAGGTCCGCCACGATTCGTAGATTTTTCCCGCCCCCGGCTGCACCATGATGGCATGACGGTCGCCGCCGTCATCGACCGTCTGGTTTTGCAGCAACGTTGTCCCGTCCAGCGGCCAGCCCTCCACCGGCTGGTTCGTGGGAATCGGATACAAGCCCACGGGGGACACGCCGCCGTTCATGTCCGAGTCTCCCGGATACCCGCCAAAAAAATTAAACGTCACCAGCGGCTGATTGTCCGGCACCAGCACAAAGTTCATTTCCGTAAACAGTTTTAACACCCGGTGCGACGACCCCACATCCGAATTGATCTGCGTGATCATGGCGTCTGAATTCACCAGCACCGGCAGGTTCGAGACGCATTCGTTCCACGGATTCGTCACCGGAAAGATCTGCATGGCCGACACCACCGCGTCGGCGTTCGTCGTGTTGAACAAGATGGAATTCGTCACCACCGGCAACGCGCCGAGGATGCGGCCTTCCTGGTTGATGCGCTCGCCTTCCGCGCGCCACGCGAGCACGCACGATAACGACAAAACGATCGAGATACGGTTCACAACGGCGGTACATTAAGCCGGGTGACTGGAAAAAGCAAAGGGCGGTAAAATGAAAGGCACCGGTGAAGAGGGCACCGGTGCCTTAGTGTGTGTCGCGAGTCAGGACTTTTTATATTTTGCAGCGTCATCAAACCATCTTCTGGCGCAGGATACAACGGCGGAACCGCGACGATTGGGTGACAATTGCGAGACGGCCACAAATTTCTGGCTAGACAATCCACCCCGCCCGTCCTACTCCTCTTTCATGCACAAGCATCGGCGGCATAGGGTAAGGGACAGGCTACAAACTCCGCTGCCCATTATGTGAGACCTCGCCGTGAAAAACCCTAACGTCATAGGTTTTGCAGCAGCAGCATTGGTCATCGTTGCGTTTTTGCTGTACCCAGCCATAACCCTTGAACTGGCAAAGCGGGAAACTATCAGAAAGTTCTCATCCCCCGACATGCGTGTGCTAAACTGCGTTCCCTCTCCTTCGATATTGAGCATCCCGCACCTTGACCCGGCCGCCTCGTATTTAGTTGCCGAGCTGCACGGATGCGAGGTTGGTTTGCCTGATTCTGAATTCCAACGCGACATCATCCATAAAAACGTGTTCACGAACGACAATCTGCGCGTAGTTTGTTTTGGAACTCTTGATAAGACCAGTTATGCCGAATTTGAGCAGGCGCTTCATATCACCAACACCTTTGAGCTTATATCAAACACGTATTGGGCA
>DATHQS010000266.1:0-3765 GCA_035482455.1 Candidatus Acidiferrales bacterium
AAATGGTCCACGAAATCGCGCACGCCATCCGTCGAGTAGGGCCACGAACCGTCGGCCTTCTGGGTCTCGAGAACGTAATAGACGTTCTTGCTCGCGATCTCCAGCAGGTCTTCCTGCCTCAAAAATTTCGCCGCCGAGACCAGCAACGCCGCCCGGTAAGCCGAGGCATTCACCACCCCGCCCTCGTCGGCCGGGGAATAAGAGCAGGTATTGGACGTCTCGCTATACTTGAAATCCGTGATGTCGTTGCGCGCATGCCGCACGATGGACTCGATGATCTTCTGCCACTCATCGCGCGGGTGCATGCGTTGCATCTGCAAAAACGCCTCGTAGGCATAGGGCGTCGTCGTGATCAGCGGCGTGTGCTTCTTGCTGGTGCCGCCGCGCCAGACCCAGTCGAACGGGTAGCCCCAGCAATATTCCTTGTACTGCGGGCAGCGCGTTTTGACCAACACATCCAGAAAGTGTTCCGCCTTTTTCAGGTGCGCCGGTTCCGCCGTGGCCTCGCCCAGGTAGGCAAAGCCCATCGCATAATGCGCGTCCGCGATCGGCAGCCGGATCTTGTGATGGAACAGCCGGCGCGCCGCCGGGAACATCGCCTCGGAAAACACCATCGGCGACACCGCCGCCGTACCCAGCAGCTTGTTCTTGTAATAAAGTCGCTTCGCCAGACGGCCGTAAAGCCCGGCATAATAGGACTGGTGATCCCAGGAGGTTTCACCATAACGCTCCAGCCAGAGCGTGAAGTCCGTCAGGACCAGGCTCGTTTTTTCCGCCAACGGATCGATTTTTTTCTTTAATGGCATCGGTGATTACTTGGAAAACATTTTTTGCTGAAAATGGTTGTCGCGCACCTCGCTCAGGTATCGGCGCATCCCCGCTTTTATCCGGTAGCCCAGCCCTTCGCCCGCGATTCCATCCAGGGGAATCGGCTTGTAGGTGATCGTTACGGTTTTGGCCTCTTCCGGGAACAAGTCCGTTTCGAACGTGACCTGGTTGTCAGCGAACACCCATTTCACCGGTTGTGACTCCACCGTGATGCCGGTGATGGCGTCCGCCGTGGACTCGCGTTTGCAGATGCGAAACACTTTCTTTTCGCCGGACGGGTTGAACAGCCGCACCTCGCTACCATACATCTCCAATTCCACCACACTGGGGGATATTTCCCGCCAGCGAAAACTGCGGCGGATAACTTCCGCCAAACTCGTCCAGCGCAGTTTCACGTTCAGCTTATTCAGCCGCTCGATGCAATCCGACAGGCATTTGTACCCGTCGTGGCAGTCATTGTGATGGATCGCCACGATGCACGGTTTCCCCAGCAGGATGTCGAAGGCAAAATTCTCCGCGCCCGCCCACGGATAACGGCGCGTAAATATCGGGAAATCGCTGTAATTCATCACCGCCACCTCCCAGTAATCGGCGATCGTCACCGGGCGGGCCGGCGGATCGGCGCTGATGACCTCGGAACTGACTGTGCCGATAAATTCCCCGTGCTTGACCGCCGCCATCGCCTCCCCCGAAAAAACACCCTGCGGAAAAATCATGACCTGATCGTGCGCCAGCCCGGTCTTCTGCCGGTGGCGCGCCATGCGCCGGATGGACTCGCGCGATTTCCAGGCCAGCCGGGCGCGGTCGCGGCCGCCAAATTCACCGGCCGTATGGTCGCAACCGTGGACGGATAGTGAAAACCGCGCCTGTTTATCCTTGAACAGCTTCACCGTCCCGGCCGAACTGCGGTTCCAGTTCCAGGGGATGAAGGCGATGCTCGTCGAAAAATTCAGGCGCTCCATCAGGCCCAGCAGATGTTCGTAATTGAGATGACCGTACTTCGGTCGGAGCAGCGGGTCGTCGATCACCAGGCACGCCGTCGTTTCAGACGATTGCCAGCCCGTCCCTGCAAACGCCCATTTCACATACAAAACCACCGGCACGGCCTGCAGGAAATGCGGGCGGATGTCAAAATCCCGCGCCGGCAGCGGCGCATCGATGTCGATGACGTCGGTCATCGACAGGAAAAACGGCCGGCCGGAAAATGTCAGCCGCAGGAAAACCGCGCCTTCCGGATTGGCAATGAGCGTCTCCGTGTGCAAGCCCCGGACCAGGCCGGCCGGCCCCAAACCGCTTGCGGCCGCCACCGGCGCCACCGTCAGGCCGGTCAACAGGCCGGTAAAATCTTTTGCGGTCTCAGACACTTTCCACGGTTCACTGGATTCCTTGGCGGCAACCAGCTTGGCCTTGGTTCCAACGGAAAGCTTGGCCAGGATTCCGGCCGGATTGCCGCCGCCATTTTCAACAAAACAGAAGGCTGAATGGATCCGCGCATCCAGCAGCCATTGCTTGTCCCGTTCTTTCTCCAGCTTCTCGAACAGCCGCAAAAAGGCCGCCGCCGAACCAAAAATTTGGACCGGGCCGGTGTCCTTTTTCAGCAGCAGCGGGAACAGTTCATCCACCGCCACAACTTGGTGGCCCACTCCAAAAAATTTCAGCAGCCTGGAAATTTTTTGGCCGGAGCCCCCCGTCCCGATGTCGCTCAAGATTATGGCCGTGGATCCGGGCATCAGGAAATCGGTTTGAGATTCGCCACAAATTCGGCATAGGAAACCGCCTTGGAGAGCGGCAGGCCGCACCGCGCCTTGGGCTTGGCCGGGTTGCCCTGCACCAGGGTGTACGGCGGCACGGACTCGTTCACCACGCTGCCCGCCGCGACCACCGCGCCTTCGCCGATCGTCACGTTCGGCAGAATGAAAACACCCGGGCCGACAAACGCATCATTCTCGATCTTCACGGTGTGCTTCTGTTTCTCCGCCGGCACCATGCCGCGAAAATGTGCGATGATGGTCACGCGGATGCCGATGTTCACATCGTCGCCGATGAACACCAGCCACGGATAAGCGGTCTCCACGATCGAGTCGTAACCGATGGATGAATTCTTGCCGATGCTTACGCCGCGTGCACGGTGCAATTTCACGCGCCACACATCCGGCACCACGCGGGCGAGCAACTGGAAGACGCGGTTTTTGATGCCGGCAAGCAGGGGTTCGTTTTTTGGAAAAAGCTGCGGGCCGACGCCGTGCGATCCATCGGTTTTGCTGGCGAGCACATGGCCCTCGATATTCATCATCAACGCCGCCGCTTCTGCCGGCGACAGGCCGGCCGGCTGCGCCTTGCCCTGAAACTCCCGGATGTAAGCGGCCAGTTTGCTGATGGTGCTGTGCTGCACAATTTCCGCGGCCGAGAGCGACAGGCCAAATTTCTCCTCGATGGCGCAACTGATCTCGATCGCCTGCAGCGAATTCATGCCTGCCTTCACGATGTCCGTGTCGGGACCGATGGATTTCGCGAACAGCGCACCGCTGACGATCTTGATCAAGGTGCTTTCGATATCCGCCGCCGCCGATGTCGTTTCCATACGTGAGTCCAATGTATCCTCGGCCATTCCTTTAAGCCGGGCATGATCCACTTTTCCATTCGGGGTCAGCGGCATGGCGGCGAGGAGGCGGATGCGCTCCGGCACCATGTAGCCGGGCAGTTGGGATTGCAAACGTTCGCGGATAAAGTCCGCCTTCAGATCCGCTTCCGGCTGGGCGACCACAAATAATAACAGGCGGTTTTCCGCGTGCGAATCATCCAGTTCAATCTGAAACTGGGCGATGCGGCCGTCCTGTGCGAGCGCGTTTTCCAACTCTTCCAGCGCGATGCGGAATCCGCGAATTTTCACCTGCCGGTCCTTGCGGCCCTTGTGTCGCACGCTGCCATCGGCCAGGT
>DATHQS010000267.1:0-21916 GCA_035482455.1 Candidatus Acidiferrales bacterium
ATGCGGGTGCCGGTGTGGGCGCGGACATGGAGCAGGAACTGGCCGGCATCCACCGCGGGGAAGAAATCCCGGCCAAGCATCGGCGTCAACAACCACGAGGCGGCGCAGAAAACCATGATGAACAGGGCGACCGGCTTGCGATGTTCAAAGCAGCTCGCGAGCAGGACGCGATAGCCGGTGCGCAACCGCTCGAAGCCGTTTTCGAAGGCGGTTTGCATTTTGATGAACGGCCGCACCCACACCGGTGACTTTGATACGTCACCAGGTCCGTCGTGGTGTTCGACATTCTGGTAAAACCACATGACGAGGGTCGGCACGAGCGTCCGGGACAGGACGTAACTGGCGAGCATCGCGAAGACGACGGCTTCCGCCAGCGGGACGAACAGGAAACGCGCCACGCCGGCCAGGAAAAACATCGGCACGAAGACGATGCAAATGCACAAGGTGGAGACGAAGGCGGGCAGGGCGATCTCCTGCGAGCCGACGATGATGGCGTCATCGAGCTTCTTGCCCGAGGCCATGTGACGGTGGATGTTTTCGATGGCAACGGTGGCGTCGTCCACAAGGATGCCGACGGCGAGCGCCATGCCGCCGAGGGTCATCAGGTTGATGGTTTCGCCGAGCGCGCTCAAGGTGGCGATGGAGCAGAGCACGGACAACGGGATGGACAGGGCGATGATGAACGTGCTGCGCCAGGAACCGAGGAAGAGCAGGATCATCAAGGCGGTCAGCGCGGCGGCGATGGCGCCTTCGCGCAAGACGCCGCTGACGGCGGCGCGGACGAAGAGGGATTGATCCGCAAATTCCTTTACTTGCAAATCCGGCGATACCGTGGCCATCACGCCGGGCAGGGCGGCTTTGATGTTTTTCACGACATCCAAGGTGGAGGCGGAACCGGCCTTCATGATGGTGAGCAGCGCGCCCTTGACGCCGTCCTGGCGCACGGAGTTCTGTTGCGGGGTGTAACCGTCGTGCGCCTGGGCCACATCACCGAGATAAATTGTCGCGCCGTTCACCACCTTGATGGGGAGATGGTTCAGGTCATCGATCAAACGGGGATTGGAATCCACGGCCACACTGTATTCCGTCGCGCCGATCTTGGAGGTGCCGCTGGGGAGGATGAGGTTCTGGGCGTTGATGGCGTTCACCACGTCCTGCGCGAGCAGGTTTTTGGCCTTGAGCGCGGCGAGGTTCAGATCGACCGACACGACACGTTGTTTGCCGCCGTACGGCCACGGGATCATCGCCCCGCGCACGTTGGAAAGGCCGACGCGCACCTGGGTGGCCGTAACGTCGAAGAGTTCCTGTTCCGACATCTTGGAACTGCTGAAGGCGTATTGCAGGATGGGCACCGAGGACGCGTTATATTGGATGATCAACGGCGGTTGCATGCCGGGCGGCATCTGGCGCAAAACCGTTTGGGCCGAGGCGGTGATCTGGGCGACGGCGGCATCCACGGAGGCGCCGGGCTGCAGAAAAACCTTCACGACACTGATGCCGGTAAAGGACGAGGATTCGATGTGTTGGACGTTGTTAACGGTGACGCCGATGACGCGTTCGTGGGTGTAGGTGACGCGCTGCTCAAATTGTTTTGCATCCAGCCCGGCGTATTGCCAGATGATGCTGATCACCGGGATGTTGATGGAGGGGAAAATATCCGTGGGCGTCCGGATCAAGATGAACGGCGTCAGCAGGACAAGCAGCAGCGCCGCCACCACAAACGTGTATGGCCGCCGCAACGCTAGAAGAACAATCCACATACAGAATAATCAAATCAAAGTGAAACCCGCCTTATTTGGCCGGCCTGGCCCCGACCAGGTCGAAAATCGCCTCCTCGAGATGGCTGAGCACCTTGAGGTCATTGAAAATTTTGGCGCGCAACAGGAGGCCGATCACAAACGCGTGCACAAGCCGGGCCTTCACTTCGGCATCACCGGGCCGGACATCGCCGGCCAACATGGCATCGGCGATCGTGCCCGTCAAATATCTGACGTGGCGGTCAATCCAGTCCCGGGTCTTGAGCCGGACCTTCCTGTCCTGGGTCGCCATTTCGCCGCCGACGCTGGTGTAAGGGCAGCCGCAGACCTGGCCGTACTTCTTGTGCCGCAGTTTCTGCACCCCGCGGATGTATTCACACCACAACTCCAGCCGTTTCAGCGGGGGATGTTGCGGGTCGAAGATGCGCTCGTAATCCGGCTGTTTCAGCCGCCAGTGTTCCTCGTAGGCGGCGACGACCAGGTCGGTCTTGGTCTTGAAAAAATAGTAGAAGCTGCCCTTGTTGACCTTGGCGCGCTTGCAGATCTGGTCCACGCCCACGGCGCCGTAGCTGTTCTCATGGATGAGATCAAACGCCACGGACAAAAGCTTTTCTCGAGCATCACTGGTTCGGCCCATAATTTAGAGCGGTCTTGTAACCGTCCGGTTACTTTAATATATTTATACAACCGGTCAACTATTTTTTGCGCAGGGCGGGGCAATTTTTGTTCGGGCAGAAAGTTTTGTGTTTTTGCCGGAGGGGGGGCGGGCGGTAAGGTGACAGGCGCAACCGCCGGGGCATGGGGGAAACGTTATGCGAGCCGGGAGGGGTGTAAATACTGGGACCCCTTTCGGAAAGTTCAAGTTGCGGAAGACGCTGGCGGAGCATCCGTTTGGGACGATCAAGCGGTGGTTCGGGTATACGCACTTTTTGCTGAAGGGGCTGACGAAGGTGCGGTGCGAATGGAGCCTGACGACGCTGGCATACAACCTGAAACGGGTGCTGAACCTGGTGGGCTTGGAGAAATTGATGGCGGCGGTGGCTTGAAAAGCCCGGCGGCCGCGCCGGCCCGTGAAAAAAACCTCCGTTCCCACCCATAAACCGGGTAACTCACCGGAACACCAAAGACTCCGGTTCCGTCCAATTTAAAAACAGACCTAAATTTTTACTCCGCCGCCGCGCTGCCCGGTTCCAATCAAATAGTTTTCACACGGCCTCGCGCGGTGTTAGGCGACTCCCACTTGACATGATTCACCTTGTCCAGTGCAGCGATGGCCTTGCGCCACAGTTCTGGAGTCATCCTCTGAACTGAACCTAATGACTTCATGTCAATGTCTCCCTCCTTCCGGCACTCCACACGAAACGCTTCGTCTCCGCTGACTTTATCATCCGAAGCAACCGCAAATAGCCGGCTCGCTTCGTCTTCATGCCCTTGCATCTCTGCTATCACTGCCAGTCGAGCTTCTGCAAATGCTATCATGGCATCAAACCTCCAGTAGAACTTCGCCTTGCCCTTCTCTGCCTGCGAGAGGTCAATAATATCGTGAAGCGTCTTCTTCGCGTCTTCGATGCTGCCCGAACAATAGGCGGAATAATACTTATCGCACTGCACTTCATACCGCTCTTGCATATCACGGTCGAAACGCCGTTTTTCGGAAGTGCATCCGCAAAGCAGGAATACGGCGGCGATAAATGTAAGCGCTCTCATAAGCCGCCTAACGACCAAAGCTGAGCCACGCGGGAACGGGGGCAGGGTGAACCGGCACGCTCAAGCGTGAACCGGTGGTGGCCAACCGCGTTGGCTCCGGCGACTGGTTAGGCCACATGGTCATATCCTACCAAAATTTCCACCAAGTTTTGCGTTGCCTGGACACAGGCTCCTCTGCCGTTGGAATGCCTGCCAGCTTATCGGCCGGCTCAATGCTAGGCCGTATCCAGAATAATCCCGGTGTGAACGAAATGTAAAAACCGTTTTCGGTAGTGATTCGAATGCCGCCATCTTCCGCCTCGTCTGGCAAAGTCACTCCGATAATCTTCTGTCCTATCGCTGGGCGAAACTCTTTCTCGGTGTCTTTATCTCGTCTCTAATTATGAATCTCAGCCTCATCGCAAACTAGTAAAGGAGGTGCCCAATCTCCAATATTAATCAAGTGGCCTGAATCCAGTCGCAAGAACCCTGCGCTGTATGATTGGTCCGACATCGTCACTGGTTTGTCTGGGACAGACACAATGATGTCCACTATTTGCCTGCCGACGACCTCGGATTTTTCGAGTTGGCGCATGCGATCTGTGGCCTAACGAATAAAGCTGAGCCGCGCCGCATCCGTGACGTTGACCGCGACAGCGGAACGGCGGTGGCCAATAGGCGTTGGCTCCGGCGACTGGTTAGGCGGCTCGTTCATTTCGACAATACTGGAACAATCAGAAGTAAAATCCAAGCTGCGAGAAAGCCTGCCGACCCGTAAAATGCCACACGATGCATCACGGAGTGATGCTTGGCTCTTCGCAACAAGAAGAGCAATGTCCCAGAAACAATAGGAGTAAGCAAAAATGCTGGGATGCCGAAAAACAGAGCTAGGAACGACGGCTCATCTACGCTGAAAAGTAAAAAGGCAGCCCAACTAAACGCAAGTATCAACAAAAGGATACAGCCAGCGGATGCCACGCTGTTGCGATCAGTCTGTGATGTTGAAATGGAACTCATGGGTTGCCGCCTAACGAAAAAAGCTGAGCCACGCGGGAACTGTGGCAGGGTGAACCCGCAGGCTCAAGCGTGAACCGGCGATGGCCAACCGCGTTGGCTCCGGCGACTGGTTAGGCCACAGGTTTTGGCAATAACTCATCTCTAATCTCATGTGAAGCGAAAAGCTTGCTGCCGACTGGCACATCCGCGCTCAACTTATCTGGCAACATGATGGTGACTCTCCAACGCCGGTCAATCGAAACTGTCGGGTCGGAAATGTTAAAGTGTGAAAGATTGAACGTGGCCGGAGTCTCAAAATCCTGACCGTCCGGCGTCACAATCCTCACTAACTCGGTTCGGGCTGACCAACGACCGCCCGGCACGGAAAAATCAGGCAGCAAAAAAACAGCACCGCCAATCTGAAAGCGGTCCGTGACGGTAAGTAACTCGACGTGCGTCATGTGGCCTAACGTCCAAAGCTGAGCCACCGCCGATTCGCGACGTGAACCGCGATAGCGGAACGGCCAGCGCCAACGGCGGTTGGCTCCGGCGGCTGGTTAGGCGTCGTGGAATTATAGCTCATACTCGTGGTAAACCGGAAGATACTCCTCAATAACGGTAGTGGCTGGCGCACCAAGCCGCCGCATCGTCTCGCGAATGAGTGCCAAACCACGGTCATGGTCGGTGACAATCACATCAAGCCCGCAATACGCGATAGTACCACCAGCGCCGAGCTGTGACCCGCCGCCAGTAATCCGACCAAGCTCCATCGCCGTGAGTGCATCCTGCAATGAAACCTCGTAACGGTCGCCACGGTCTAGCGGGCCGATAGACTCAGGGATGCGAACGTAAAAGAAATGCTCGCCATCAGCAGCCGCAGACTCAGCAAAGCCAAGCATGACAGCGCCTCGTCCTCTAAGTTCGGGTGGAATATCGGCTGACATAAATGGATGTGGTGTGTAATGCCGCCTAACGACTCAAGCTGAGCCACGCGGGACCAAAGGACGTGAACCGCGAAGCGGAACTGGACCGGCCATCCCGCGTTGCCTGCAGCGATTTGTTAGGCGTTGTCATTATCATCCTCCTTACTACTCATGCCTCGGATAACGATCAAAATGCCAAGGATTGCACCACCACCTCCTCCAATCATAAACCGTCGTGCTATCGTGGAATTGGTATCATGCTCGACAGTATTACCTGCGAGTCGCCGGCTATACGAGGTGTCAGCCGTAAACTGCCGATAATAATCACCAAAAGCAAAAAGCCCACCGCACACCACAATAAAAAATAAAACAACAAAAACCCGCCAAAGCAACTGACTGCTCTCTGGTTTGGATTTGTTGTTTTTCATGGCAAACGCACAACGCCTAACGAAAAAAGCTGAGCCACGCGGGAACGGTGGCGACCAACCGCGTTGGCTCCGGCGACTGGTTAGGCTGCTGGTTTTGATTTCTCATCTTGCTTCTTTCTTGCGGTGAGGTATGTCGAGACAGCCGCAGCCATTGCTCCACCGAGTGAACGGTGCGCATCATCATCAATCCTCGACCACAGACCAATCTGACTATGTGTAAATGGTGCAATGGTAAATCCATATATACCCAAATAATACGATCCGAAATTGGCGAGCCACAACAAGCCGCCAAAAATACAAAAAGTCATTGCTGCCTTCTTCAAGGATTTGGTGTCGCCAATTTGCATAGCTTGTAAGCAGCCTAACGTAAAAAGCTGAGCCACGCGGGAACTGTGGCAGGGTGAACCCGTGCGCTCAAGCGTGAACCGGCGGTGGCCAACCGCGTTGGCTCCGGCGACTGGTTAGGCCACATGGTCATGTTTCTTGTGTAACAATCTCTCACGCCGCTTTCGCTGAATGCCGCTCAAAACAACATACAAAGGGACTGCCAAAATCGCTATAAGAATGGTGCTATCAAACGCCGCTATGCGCATGGATGCAATCTTTTGGTCGGAGGCGAAGATGCCAAAAAGCAAGAAACCGATGCCGGCGATGGGCAGACAAAAAAATAAAATCCAAGCAAACTGTGGCCAACTACCAGACTGACTGCCCTGCGATGCCCAAATCAAAACTGGCAACAACAGCCCCATGCCACCAACCGTCAGATGGAACGACCTGTAAAATAATGGTGGCTGGTTTTTCTTCGACATAGTGTGGCCTAACGACCAAAGCTGAGCCACGCGGGAACTGTGGCGGGGCGAATCAAAACGCTCAAGCGCAAAATGGAAGGCGTCACCCGCGTTGGCTCCGGCGACTTGTTAGGCGGCAGGGTCATCTTTGTAGCGTTCGGGTTCTTGTAGCTCAATGTCCACGCGGCGCATGGCGGCTCGAATGTCAGGATGGATGTCCTCAACGTCGAAGGGATCCATGTCGTCGTGAACGAACAACTCCAGCAATCGACCGGTGAAGTCGATGCGGGTCTCTCGGTCGGGCATGTTCGCTTGGATGAGAGGCCACATCTCCGCGAACATCTTGCTTCCAGTTCTCCAGCTCATAAGTGGTGGTGTGTTGTGATGCCGCCTAACGAAAAAAGCTGAGCCACGCGGGAACTGTGGCAGGGTGAACCCGCGGGCTCAATCGCAAAACGAAGAGCGCGTACCGCGTTGGCTCCGGCGACTTGTTAGGCGACTGGCTCATGTGTAACTCTCTGGCTCGTTGTAAAAAGCCCACACGCGCAAAGCAATGCGCCAAAACCGAAAGATGCGAAACCAATCCGACGTAGTGTCTTCGCGTGCTCATAAGAATCCAGTCCTGACATTGCAACTTCCAGAGACGCCGTATTGCCGTGTTCATTCACCAAAGCGGGCAACTGTGCTACCCGGTCTCGGTAGTCATACTCTAAATGCGTGCCGACACAAATGCCAAACACTCCAATCCAAACGAACCACATCCGCACTCGACCTGGAAGGTATGGCTTTTTCATAAACGCGAAGTCGCCTAACAGATATATTGAGCGACAGTTTTGATGTTTATCACTTTCACTGGATTCGACCATAAATCGGCGGTTTAGACTTGTCCAGCAGGGACTTTTGGAAAATCTTCGGGTTATTATTGAAATGGAAAAACCGACCCGAGAGAAGTTTTTGCCCAATCCCAAATTGAAGCTCCAGGAGCAGTTGCGGGAGGTGATGCGATTCCGCCATTGTTCGCCGCGCACGGAAGCGGCTTACTGGCACTGGATCAAGGGTTTCATCCTGTTTCACGGCAAGCGGCATCCGCGGGAAATGCATGCGGTCGAGGTAAGGGCATACCTATCGCATCTGGCAGTGGAAAAGAATGTGGCGGCGGCCACGCAAAATCAGGCACTTAACGCGATCGTATTCCTGTATCGAGAGGTGCTGAACCTTGAACTGGGGGCGATTGGCAAGATTGAGCGGCCCATGCGGTCGCGGAAAATTCCGGCGGTGTTGACGAAGGAAGAAGTGCGCGGCGTGCTCGCCATGGTGGCGGCGGAGCATCAGTTAATCTGCCGGTTATTGTATGGAACGGGGATGCGATTGCTCGAATGCCTGCGGTTGCGTGTGAAGGATGTTGATTTTGCACGGAACGAAGTCACGATTCATGACGGCAAGGGTTTCAAAGACCGGATGACGATGCTGCCGGAGAGCCTTAAACCGGCGTTGCAATTGCATCTGGAACGGGTGCGGACCATTCACCAGCAGGATTTGGCGGCGGGCCTGGGCCGGGTGGCATTGCCCTATGCGTTGGCCCGCAAATATCAAAATGCGAACCGGGAATGGGGCTGGCAATATTTTTTCCCGGCCGCAAATTTGTCCAACGCGGATCGGAAGGCCGCGCTACCCAGCCTGCAACGGCATCATGTCCATGAGGTGAATTTACAGCGGGCGGTAAAGGCGGCGGCGTTGGCAGCGGGCATAAGCAAAACGGTGACGCCGCATACTTTCCGCCATTCGTTCGCGACGCATCTGCTGGAGAACGGGTATGACATCCGGACGGTGCAGGATTTGCTGGGGCACAAGGATGTGGCGACGACGCAGATTTACACACATGTGATGCAAAAGCCGGGGTTGGGGGTGCGGAGTCCGTTGGATGCCGCGTAAAGCGGCAGAGCCGCCACGCGGTGGGTGGGATATTCGGATTGATGGATTCCGGGAGTGGGAAGGGCCTGGCATCTGGCGTCCAGGGTCTGGGGGGCGAGGCGAGCAAGGCCGGATTGATGGATTAGGAAACGACTCGTCACCTCGTCGCCTACAAATGCTTCAAAAGGCCAATGTTTTCAATCAATGAGTTTGGGAGTCAGTGAGTTCGAGAGTTGTAACACGTTTTTAATCAGTCGGTAAAGTGTGGTGCTAAAATTTTAGCGGGTTTTGACCTCTGCCCACTCCCGAAAAATGAAAATAAATGGCATAAATCTGCATTCTACATTCCCGGGAGAAATTCAACTTTTGGGGAGGTGTGATAGCGTGGGCGAATGCAGAATGAAAAAGTAAGAATGAAGAATGGAAGGCCAAAGGGTCTGGCGTCTGGGCTCTCGGGTCTGGGGCGAAGCACGGCGCAGGACGTCTCCTTATGTCACCCCCTACAAGTCATCAGGGCGAATTGGGCTGCCCAATTTCAACCCGTTTCAACCGGTTTAAACTGATTTAAACCAATTTCAACCTACTTTAAAAAAATATGAAAACAGGTGCTTGCGTACGGGGACTTGGCAGTCGGCCATCCGCCTTCGCCACGACTTCGGCGCGACAGGCCAGAAGCCGGACGGGCGATCATGGGGTCTGGGATCTGGCGTCCGGGTGGCGGCGGGGCCTGGGCCGTCAGGCCTCGTCAGGCTTCGTCAAACCATAAACTTTTTAAAAGTACCAGCGTACGGCCATCAGTGGCGTGTGATGAGTGATGAGCACAAAAAGAATCAGATGCGCAGGTTGCAGGCGAGGTTGCTGCGGCTGATCCCGCTGCGCGGGATACAGCCGCGCTCCGTCAAATCGGGGCGAATCCAAGTAAATCCAACCAGAAAAATTATGAACATTCGAGGACGAGGAGGATTGCTGCTTTGAAAAAAGGCCAATGAAACGAACAAAATTAAACCAAATTAAACCCGCCGCAGTCGCGGAATGACTAAATCCTAATGTCGAATGACAAATCCAAAGTCCGACTTGCCGAGACGGTGCTCGGCGCTCCGGCGGCGAACACGCGGGGTACTGGCGTACGGCCACCACCGCCCGCGCTCCAAAGTTTCTCCGGTTTCGGTTTTACTTGGCGAGCCGGCTTGGCTAAACCATGCGCCCGCTTTTGAAATGAACGAAGCACACATCCAAAAAATCGCCGGCGAGCTGAAAATCCAGCCGCGGCAGGTCGTGGCCACCGCCAAGCTGTTTGCCGAGGGCGCCACGGTGCCCTTCATCGCCCGTTATCGCAAGGAAGCCACGGGGTCGCTGGACGAAGTGGCCGTGACGAGCATCCGCGAACGGTTGCTCGGTTTGGCCGATCTCGACAGCCGCCGCGAGAGCATCCTCAAATCACTTACCGAGCGGAATCTGCTGACGGACAAGCTCAAGGCGGACATCAACGCCGCTGACAACGTCACGCGGCTGGAGGACATTTACCTGCCGTACCGCCCGAAACGGCGCACGCGGGCGATGATCGCGAAGGAGCAGGGGCTGGAGCCGCTGGCGGACCTGTTGTTCCAGCAGCAAGCCACGACCGATCCGCAGGCCGAGGCGGTGAAATTTGTCAGCGCCGAAAAGGGCGTTGCCGATGCGACTGCGGCACTGGCGGGTGCGCGGGACATCTTGGCCGAGCGCGTGAGCGATGACGCGACGGCGCGAGCCAAGCTGCGGGACCTGTATTGGAGCGAGGGTGTGGTGAAATCGAAGGTCATGTCCGATAAGCAGGAAGCGGCGGCGAAGTTCAAAGATTATTTCGACTGGAGCGAACCCATCGGCAAAATCCCCAGCCACCGGTTGCTGGCGATCCGGCGCGGCGAGACGGAAGGATTTTTGATGATGCGGATCGTGCCGCCGGAGGAATCGGTGCTGCCGATGCTGGAGCCGCTGTTTGTCACCGGCAAGGGCCCGGCGGCGGAACAGGTGCGGCTGGCGGTGCAGGATGCCTATAAACGGTTATTAGGCTCGGCAATCGAGGTGGAGCTGCGCATGGAGACCAAGAAGCGCGCGGATACCGAGGCGATCCGGGTGTTTGCGGATAATTTGCGCGAGCTGCTGCTGGCCTCGCCGCTGGGCAGCAAGAATGTTTTGGCGATCGACCCGGGTTTCCGCACCGGTTGCAAAATCGTGTGCCTCGACCGGCAGGGCAAGCTGCTGCACAACGACGTGATCTATCCGACGGCGTCCAGCGCGGGGGAAGTGCGCGAGGCGGCGATGGCGTTGCTGAGCATGATCAAGAAATGCCAGATCGAGGCGATCGCCATCGGCAACGGCACGGCGAGCCGGGAGACGGAGACGTTTGTGAAGGCGCTCAAGCTGCCTTCGACGATCCCGGTGGTGATGGTGAATGAAAGCGGCGCGTCGATCTATTCCGCGTCGGAAGTGGCGCGGGAAGAATTTCCCACGCAGGATTTGACGGTGCGCGGCGCGGTGTCCATCGGCCGGCGGCTCATGGATCCGCTGGCGGAACTGGTGAAGCTGGACCCGAAATCCATCGGCGTGGGCCAGTATCAGCATGACGTGGAGCAGGGCGCGCTCAAGCGCAGCCTGGATGACGTGGTGGTCAGTTGCGTGAACGGCGTGGGCGTGGAGCTGAATACGGCGAGCAAACAGTTGATGGCGTACGTGTCCGGTTTGGGGCCGGCGCTGGCGGCGAACATCGTGGCGTATCGCAACGAAAACGGGCCGTTCAAGTCGCGCGCGGAATTGAAGAAGGTGCCGCGGCTGGGGGAAAAGGCGTTCGAGCAGGCGGCAGGATTTTTGCGCATCCGCGACGGGGCGCATCCGCTGGATGCGAGCGCAGTGCATCCGGAGAGCTATGCCATCGTGGACCGCATGGCGAAGGATTTGAACTGCTCGGTGAATGATCTGGTGCGCGATGCGGGGTTGCGGCAGAAGATCCAGTTGCCGAAATATGTCACGGAAACCGTAGGGCTGCCGACGTTGACTGATATCATCGCCGAACTCGCGAAGCCGGGCCGTGATCCGCGGCAGAAATTTGAGGTGTTCTCGTTCCAGTCCGGCGTGGAGAAGATGGAAGACCTGAAGCCCGGCATGAAACTGCCGGGCATCGTGACGAACGTCACGGCGTTCGGAGCGTTTGTGGACATCGGTGTGCATCAGGACGGACTGGTGCATGTGAGCCAGCTGTCCGACCGGTTCATCAAGGACCCGTCGGAGGTCGTGAAAGTGTCGCAGCGCGTGACGGTGACCGTGACGGAGGTGGATTTGCCGCGGAAGCGCATTGCGCTCTCGATGAAGGCGGCGCCGCAGATCGGGCCGAGCACGACGGGCCAGCGGACATCGCCGGCCGCGCCGCGCCCGGCGGGCGGCGGATTCAGCCGTCCCGCGCAACCAGCGAAGCCGGCAGCGGTGGACTGGTTCACGGCGGCTTTGAACAAGAACAAAGGCAATTAACCAAATAGATTTTACAAACAGATTTTATGGCCAAAGAAAAGAAACCGGCGAAATCAAAACAAGACGAACAGGCGCAGTTACTCGACCTGTTGCGCAGCATTTTGCCCAAGATATCGCCCGACCCGGCGTTCGCTGAACGGATTTACATCGCCTGCCAGGAGGAATTACGCGCGAAGAACCGCGTCAAATCCTTCGAGAAGTTTTGCGAGCGCATCGAATTGCCGAATCTGGAAGAAAAAACCATCGAAGAAGTGAAGCAGCAACTCATCGCGGGGCTGGGCGATGCGGACCTGGACATCGAGCCGAACGAAGACGGCAAGGGGTTGCGCGTGGATGTGTCGCTGCCGGATGGCACGCAGTTTCACAGCCGGATACCGGTGCGTCCGCCGGGTTCGGAAACCAGCGATGAACAGGAGATCACGCTCAAGTTTGTGTCTTTCCCCGTGGCATTGCCGGGCGACCAGGAAATGCTCTGGGCGCTGGCGAAGCGCGAGAACATGACGAATGACGAGGCGGCGATCGCGTTGACGAAAATCGAAGAAGAATTTTGGGCCTCCAAGCCGGGGCAAAAACTATTAAAAGATCGTGTGGAGAAAAGTTTTCCGGAATTTGTTGCGCGGGTGCCGGCCGGCATGCTGGGGGATGCGGGCTTGAAGCGGCATTACAAATTGCCGGAGACGCTGAAGGTGTTGCGGGCGGCGGGGAAGAAATAAAAACATTCAACATAGAACATTCAACGCCCAACACCGAAGTAAACAAGCGCATCGGCATAAGATGTTGAGCGTTGAGCATGCTTTGTTGAAAGCTTATAGAGCATTTTCTTCAAACGCTCTAGGCGAAGAGAAGCGAGGTTGGAAACCGGATGCGTTCTTCCTCCTTCTCGCCCTCTTAGCGGGAGAGGGGACGGCCGCTGGATGCTCTTTGACATTTGAATGACTGTTGAGCAGAAGTCAGCGCTCTGATCGCGGGAATATTAGAATGCCGCTAACGCAGGCTTTTTTGCAGGTTGCCGGCGTAGCCGGTGAGTTCGAGAAAGGCAGAGCCGAGTTCCTTGCCGGCGTCGTCGCGGATGCGGCAGGCACCTTCCCAGTAGATGGGGCTGCCATTGCCGGCGAGTTCCTGGTCGTCCGCGAGCGGTTCGAGCAGGAAGGTAATGGACTGGCCAGTCTGTGGGTCGCGGGTCTGTAACTTGATGCTCACGGGATAAACCGCGCCAGTGTGCGGGCTTTTCCAGGTGCGCACAGTTTCCAGCTTAAATTCCGCCGAGGGCAGATGCGTGACGACGTCATTGGTTGCAACCCATGCGAGGGTTGAAAACGGATCCTGCGAGCCGTCTTTGCGGCGCATGCGGTAGGCCATGATTTCGCGGCCGTCCTTGAACTGCAAACAACACCAATCCCAGCCGGCCTGCCCCGTACCGAGCTGGCTGCTGCTAATCTCATGATCCATCCACGCTTCGCCTTGCACGCGGTTTGTTTCCGTATCTAGGTGGACTTCCCCGGCGGCGTGCAGGCGTGGGAAAGTGAGATAGTAACTGGCGGCGGACGGTTCGGCGGCCTTGCGCGAAACGGAGTTTTGGCCGAAGACCACGAGCGGTTTGCGCGGGTGCAATTCCAATCGCAGCGAGGCCCCGTTGCCGAAGGAGCCGCGCAGGTCCATCGTCTGGTGATTGGTGTCCGTCATGCGCAGCGACCAGTTACCGTTGCGGACATTGAGTTCGTTGGTGGCGGAGAAGGCATCCCAGCCATCGCGGTTCAAACGCTGTTGGTGTATGAAAGTTCCCGACTTCACATCGAGCAGGGCCATGTGGGCGAGGAACAGCTTTTCGTGGCCGAAGCCGGGGTCGTTGGCGCCGGACTGGCCGGGGAGCGAGCCGGCGCTGCGGAAGAAGGTGGCTTGAAAACCGAACCGGCGGCCGTCATCGCCGAACAGATGGCCGGTGATGTACCACCACTCGATCTTGAAATCGTCGTGGCTGCCGTAGTCGCGCGGAAAGGAGAACACGTGGCCCGGTTCAGGCAGGGCGAAGCCATCGGCCGTTCGGGCGGTATCATCCGCTTTTACACTCACCAAGGCGATGAAGAGCAGGGCAAAAATGATGGGATTAATCTTCAGCATATCATTCCTCGCGGTCAGCGGGCAGGCCGGAGCCCCAGCGGCCGATGAAGTAGGCGACGACAGTGCCAGTGGCGATGACGAGCAGGCCGAGCGAGGCGAGCGAGAGCCAAGGGATGGCGAACTGCAGCGTCCAGCCGAAGCTCTGCTTGTTGATGATGTAGATCAGAATCCAGCCGAGGCTGAGGCTCACCACGATGCCGCCGGCCACGCCGCAGATGGAGAGCAGGGCACCTTCCACCGCCGTGGCCCGGGCCATTTCCCGCCGCCGCCAGCCGAGCGCGCGGAGCGTGGTCAGTTCGCCGCGGCGGTCGAGCAAGATACTGGAGAGCGTCATGCCGAGGCCGATGACGGCTACGATAATGCCGATGAGTTCCAGCGCGTAGGTCACGGAAAAGGTCTGGCGGAAGACGCGGAGGATCTCTGAGCGGAGGTAGCGGTTGGACATGATGGACAGACCGGGGAATTGCGCCGTGAGTTCAGCTTGCAAGGTGTCTGGCGAAATCTCCGGGCGCATGAACAGGATGAGACCGGTCGCCAATTCATCGCCATACCACGCGGCGTAATGGCGGCGCTCCACGAGGAGCGCGCCACGTTCGTTGCCGTAATCTGAAAACACGCCGGCGATGGTCAGTTGCTTGTCCCCGGCTGGAGTGGGGATGGTGATGCTGTCGCCGCGACGGACACGGAAGCGGTCGGAAAAACTTTCACTGATGAGTGCGAGGTGTTCGTCCTGATCCGCGTCCCAGATCTTGTCGTCCAACGGCGGCTGGTACCAAGTGAGGTTGGGGTGGCGATGCGAAAAGCCCATGTCCACGCCCATGAACACGGTGCTGACGCCGTTGATCTCGATGGCGACGGCCTGCATGATGTTGACATCGGCGACCATGGGGTTGGTGGCGATAAGGTGCCAAGTGGCGGGCGAGATGCGATTTTGCGTGGAGGGACTTTGCGCGCCATCACTACGGAGATAGAGGTCGGCCTGGAAGGTATTGTTGACCCAGCCGCGCATGGTGGTCTCGAAACTGGCGACGAGGATGAGCATGCCCGCGGCCATGGTCACCGCGCAGAGCAATCCGGCCACGGCGAGGCGGTGACGGCTGGAGGTCTGCATCAGATGGCTGGTGGCGATTTTGGCGGCAAGGGAATATTGGCCGGTGAAATGCAAGGCCGTGGCGAACCGGCGCAGCAGATGGCTGCACAAAATGCCGCCGCCCAGAATCAAAAGCAGCGCGGCGGCGTAGCCGCCCAGCGGGAAGCGCAGCGCGCCGGAAAAACGCAGGGGCGGAAGGAAAATCAGGGCACCGCCCACGGCCAGCAACACGAAGGCGAAGCAGGCGGATTGCAACACGGAGCGGCGCTCCTGACTTTCGGCGTGGCGCGAGAGGATTTGTGCGGGCGGAATCTTGGCGGCCTGGCGTGCGGGCCACCAACCGGCGACGAGACTGGCGGCGACGGCGAGCGTGAGCGCGATGATGATCTCCACGGCGTCGAGCTGCGCATATTGCACGGTGGTCGCGTAGTAGATGGCATTGACGGTGCGGCCGACGAAACGCACGGCGAACTGGGCGCCGCCCCAGCCCATCAGCGCGCCGAGCGCGCCGCTGATGAGCCCGAGCAGAGCAGCTTCGAGCAGCCACACGCGGCGGATGATCTTTTCCGTGATGCCGAGCGAGCGCAGCACGCCGATCTCCTCGCGCCGCCGGACGACGGCGCCATCGAGGCTCTGAAAGATGAGATACAGGCCGACGAGCAGGCCGATGAGCGAGAGGATGGTGAGGTTCATCCGGAAGGCGCGGGTCATGGTGGCGGCGCTGGCGCGGCGGTCGGCGGGTGAAAAGACCTGCCAGCGGTTTTTGCCGAGCGCGGCAATTTTTTCGCGCAGTTCGGTGCGGCGGACATCGGCATGCGGGCCGTCAGGGACGACGAATTCGACGCGATCAAGTTTGCCGGCGCGGTGGCCGAGCTGTTGGAGCGCAGGCAGGTCCAACACGAGCAAATTTTCCGGCGGCAACGGGCGGGCGGGCGAGGTGGGGATCAAGCCGGCGATTTTGAGGTCGACCACGTTTTCATCGATAACGACGCGGAGATGGTCGCCGGGATTGAGGTGCGAGGTTTTGGCCAGCGCGGGGCTGATGAAAACGGCGTTGGTCTGGCGTAACAATTGCCAGAAGCGGTTGCCGCCAGAATAATTCGTGGCAGCGGATTGCTGATTGAACCAACTGCGGTCATTGTCGCCGGCGGAGGCAAGGTTTTGGACGGCAACGAGGTCGAGGCCGAGCAGGTGGTAGGTTGCCCGCGAGCCGATGTGTTCATCGGGCTTGTCGCCGCGGGCGAGGACGGCGGTGGTTTCGAGGACGGGGATGATCTCGACGGGTTCATCGCCGAGCGCCGTGCGCAGTTCGCCGAGGACGGAGGCGGGGAGTTCACCGGCAAAGGCGTTGATCTGCCAGTCGCTGGATTGGGAGAGCAGGCCGGTGAAATTTTTGAAGCTGCCGACGGCGGCGCGGTTCGCGAGGCGGATGGAAAAGAAGACGGCGATGCCGAGCGCGAGGATGAGGATCTGCAGGGCGGTGGAGCGCGGCGCGGTGCGCCAGTGCCGCAACGTGAAGCGTCGCAGCAACAGGGCGATCGTGGGCCAGGCGCGAAGTCCGTTCATGCCGCCGTGGTTTCCTTGATGATGACGCCATCGCGCATGTGCAGGGTGCGGTGGCAGATGCGGGCAGCGTCCGGGCTATGCGTGACCATGAGCATGGCGGTGCGCAGCTCGGTGGAGAGTTCTGCGAGCAGGTCGAGGATGTTCTCGCCGTTGGCGGAATCGAGATTGCCGGTGGGTTCGTCCGCGAGGATGAGCGCGGGGCGGTGCGCGAGCGCGCGGGCAATGGCGACGCGCTGCATTTCGCCGCCGGAAAGCTGGCCGGGCAGGGCATTGGCGCGGTGCGAGAGCTTGACGCGCGCGAGCAGTTCCAGTCCGCGCTCACGGCGTTCGCGGACGGGGACGTTGAGTAATTGCATCGGCAGCTCGACATTTTCAAACGCGGTGAGCGTGGGGAGCAGGTGGAAGAACTGGAAAATGGTACCGATGCGCTGGCGGCGGAGGGTGGCGAGTTCATCGCTGGACAGATTTTCCAGCGAAGCGCCGTGCAACTGGATGGAGCCGCTGTCCGCACGATCCACGCCGCCAAGGCAATTGAGCAGCGTGGTTTTGCCGCAACCGGACGGGCCGACGAGCGCGACGCGTTCGCCGGCAGCCAGCGTGAAGGAGACCCGGTTCAGGACGCAGCGCGTCTGATAACTCTTGGTCACATGCTCAACGCGCAAAATTGGCGCGTTGGCGGGCGGGGAGACAGCCGATTCCATGCGTAATGATTCTGCCTGTGGCGGCAGGCGTCAAACGGAATTCGATGCCGGGGCGGCTGGGTCATGAAAGTTGTCACCAAACTGTCATTTGCCGCAAGGCGCCGGTTCGTCAACAATCTGGCCGGTAATGGCGCGTATTCTATACAGCTGCTGCGGCGAAGGGCAGGGACACTCGTCGCGTGTTCTCACCGTCACGCGGGCGCTTACCAGCCTGGGGCATGAGGTGAAGATTCTCGCCAGCCACAAGGCCTTCAAAGTTCTCAGCCCCCGCCTGCCGGATGTTCTGGAAATCCCCGGCTTTACGTTCGTCTATCAAAACAACCGCGTGGAACTCGTGGCCAGCTTTTGGGGCAACCTGCCGCTGCTCCGGCAACGCGGGCGGATCGTGCGAGAAATCACTGGCCTGATCGAGACCTGGCAGCCGCACCTTGCCATCACGGACTTCGAGCCGTTTCTCCCGCGGGCGGCGAGCCTGGCCGGCCTGCGCTGCATCAGCCTGGATCACCAAGGGGTGATTCCCTTTGCGCGACCATCCCTGCCCCTGGACCAGCAGATTCCCGCACTGGCGGCGCGGAGCGTGGTGGGGTTGACCAATCACCGGGCGGAAGCACGGCTGGCCACGTCCTTTTTTTATCCGCCGCTACCGGCTGGCACCAATGCCCATTTTTACCCGCCCATCTTGCGTGAAAAAGTCCGGGACATCACGCCGCGCGACGAGGGGCATGTGGTGGTTTACCAGACCAGCAGCTCGTTCACCCGGCTGCCGGAACTGCTGAAGCAACTGCCCTTCCGATTCAAGGTCTTCGCCTATGAAAATGCGGACGGGGGCGAGGACGGCAACGTCAGCTATTTTCCCCGTTCGGATGCGCGGTTCATCGAGGAGGTAGGCACGGCCTCGTGGGTGCTGACCAACGGCGGCTATACCCTGATGAGCGAGGCGCTGTACCTGGGTAAACCGGTTTTTTCGCTGCCCGTGGCGTGGCAGTTCGAACAATGGCTCAATGCGCGTTATCTTCAGGACCTCGGTTACGGCATGATGTGCGATGACCTACGGAAATTTCCGATGAAAATGCGGGAATTTCTCGGACAGCTTGAGGTTTATCGCAAAAACATTTCGGGCCAAGATTTTTGCGGGAACGAAGCGGTGCTTGCGCACATCCTGAAATTTTTGCCGGTGGGAAAGCCGGCGTCTGCCGCCGTGCTTTAATTATTACACAAACGGTTTTGCGGGCAGGCCGGGGGCAAAAGTCCATTTTCACTTTTGTTTTCGGGCGGGTGATGTAGTTTGTCACCCGCGATATGATTCTCGTTTTGGACAACTACGATTCGTTCACGTACAACCTGGTGCAATATCTGGGCGAGCTGGGCGTGGACTTGCAGGTGCGACGCAATGATGAGATCACCATCGACCAGATCCGCGCGCTGAAGCCGGAGCGGATTTTGGTTTCGCCCGGGCCGTGCTCGCCGCGCGAGGCGGGCCTGTCCAATGATGTCATCCGCACGTTTGCGAGCGAGGGCATCCCGGTTTTTGGCGTCTGCCTGGGGCATCAATGCATCGGACATACTTTTGGCGCGGAGGTGGTGGTGAATTACCGGATGATGCACGGCAAGACTTCCCCCATCAAACACAACGGGAAAGATTTGTTCGCGGGGATGCCGAATCCATTTTTGGCTACGCGCTATCATTCGCTGGTCATCAAGCGCGACACGCTGCCGCCGGAACTGGAGGTGACCGCCGAGACGGAGGAAGGCGAGATCATGGGCATCAAGCACAAGACGCTGCCGATCTGGGGCGTGCAGTTCCATCCGGAAAGCATCCTGACGGAGAGCGGGCGCCAGATTCTAAAGAATTTTTTGAAACTGAAGTGAAGGGGATAGCCTAAAGGCTGAACCCCAACAATAAACGCGCCGATTTTCATCGGCGCGTTTTGATTTTCTAAATGGGAGCGGCGACCTGCCGTTCAGTATTTGACGGCGTTCCAGTTCACCACGTTCCAGAAGGCCTTGAGGTAATCGGCGCGTTTGTTCTGGTATTTCAAATAGTAGGCGTGTTCCCAGACGTCGGCGCCGATGAGCGGGGTGCCTTCGCAGCCGGCGACGGCCTTGCCCATGAGGGGGTTGTCCTGGTTGGGCGTGGAGACGATCTCGAGCTTGCCGTTGTTGGCGACGAGCCAGACCCAGCCGCTGCCGAACCGACCAATGCCGGCGGCCTCGAACTTGGCCTTGAAATCATCGAAGCTGCCGAACGTGGCCTTGATGTCGTCCGCGAGCTTGCCGGTGGGCGCGCCGCCGGCGCCGGGTCCGAGGATCTTCCAGAAGAAGGAATGGTTCCAGTGACCGCCGCCGTTGTTGCGGACCGGGCCGCGGATCGCGTCGGGGACCACGCTCAAATCCTTGACGATCTGTTCGAGGGACTTGGCCTCGAGCGCGGCGTTGCCGGCGATGGCCTTGTTGAGGTTGTCCACGTAGGCCTTGTGATGGCGGTCGTGATGAATTTCCATCGTGGCCTTGTCAAAATGCGGTTCCAAAGCATCGGCCGCGTAGGGGAGAGGAGGGAGTTCGTGTGCCATAATTTTATTTTGGTTGTTGGTTGTTGTCCAAATCGTGTCGGTCAAATTGCGTCACCTGCGGATAAAATGCAAGTTTGGAGAATGGGTGGGGAATCAGGTGAAATGCTGATGGATTTTCAGGGATTGCTTTTGGGCTGCGGGAAGGTCGGTTCGACGTAGGTTTCGCGGTCGACCTTCGCGACCAGGACATGCATCCAGCCCTGGTCTTGTTCCTGGATGAAATTCATCTGCCATTTTTTCCAGCCGAGCCGCGAGCATTCGGCCTTGGCCACGCCGGAGGCCGCCTCCTTGACGTTGAGGACGCGGCCAGCCCCGGTCAGGGGAACGCCCTGATGGAGGCGGATGGTGAAATGCTGGTCGGTTTCGTCCTGGATGGCATACATCGGCTGGGCCGGGAGGGATTCACCAAAATCTTTGTTGTAGGAATGTTCTTCCTGCGTGGCGCAGCCGCCGGTGAGGAGGGCGATGGCGGTGGTGGCCGCCAGCGGCCAATGAGCGGGGCGAATTTGAAATATTTTATTCATAAGGCCTCTTCTGGGTTGATTGCTTTGAACCTGCCACGGCTTCCGGCAAAAACAAGCGATTTAATTTCTCACAGTTGGCAATGTATAAAATCCTTATTCGTTGTGCGGTATCTGGATGGTGCTGCCGCCGACAAATTCCCGGATGACCGCGTCGCCGGGGATGATGCTCGTATCCGTGACTTGCGCCTGCGTGAAACCCTCGACCGATTGCAGCAGCGACTGCACTCGGTCGAAACGGATGCGCGCATCGAGGAAGCCGGCGTACGGATTGAAGTCCTCCGCCTTGGGCAGGTAATTGCCTTCGCCGAGGAAGAACGGTTTCAACGCCGCGAGATCGAACGGTGTCCCGCCGTTGACGACATGATCCGCAAGGCCCATCAGCGGGATGATGCTGAAGAGTTCGCCATAGCGGACGTAGTGCCAGTGCAGGATGGTGGCGATCGGGCTGTGGTTGCGGTGCTTCACATCGCGCAACATCCGCCGCACCAGGCGCGCATCGGTGAACTGCGTGAGCTTCTTCGTGCTGCCATCGCCCTCGTAAATCACGTTCATGGCCTCGATGTAGAGGCGGAACTGCATCGAGTTGTCGATGCCCTCGGTGATGGGCGGATAAAATCCGTGCAGGCAGTCGAGCAGGAGAATTTGGTCGGGCTCGAGCTTCACCGGCTTGGTGCCGGTGCGGCGGCCTTCCTTGAAACTGTAGATGGGCTTCTCCACCGTTTTGCCCTCGAGCAGCGCGCGCAGATGCTCGTTTAACAGCTGGATGTCCAGCGCTTCGGGCGCTTCGAAATTCCGGTCGTTGAGCCAGTCGGTCGGATGCTCCACGGCGGACCAGAAATAGTCGTCGAGGTTCAGCATCAGGAAACGCAAACCGCGCTTGGCGAGGCGTTGCGTGAGCTTCACCGTGGTTGTGGTTTTGCCGGAGGAACTCGGCCCGCTCACCCAGATCATCCGCAGTTTGTCGCCGGCGTCCAATCGCGCGACGACTTTTTTCGCGGCCTCATCAAGGGAGGCTTCGTACACGGCAAGCGACGGGCCGATGATGTCCTTGATTTTTCCCGAGCGCACTTTTTCGTTCACGCCCGCAACGGTGTCCACGCCGTGTTGCCGGTTCCACGCGAGGATTTGTTCCATGCGCTGCTTGGGAAAACCGTTGCCGGAAAACTGCGCCTGCGTGATCGCGCCTTCACGCAGCCAATGCCGGCCCCAGCGGTAACATTCATACGCGTCGGCGGTCTTTTGAAAACCGTAGCTGCGCAGGACGTGCAGCACCTCGTCCTGGATCGTCTCGATCGTCGGCGGAAAATTCGTGATGAAATGCTGCGGATTGGAATTGAGGCAGATGATCGCCGCGTCA
>DATHQS010000268.1:0-6141 GCA_035482455.1 Candidatus Acidiferrales bacterium
TTCGGGCTGGTTGCGGCGGACGCCGTTGGCCTCGCGGTAGCCGGGGATGAACTGGAAGGCCATCCAGCGGAAAACGTAGTCGGTGATGGAGGAGGCGTTGCGGACGTCGGGATTCTTGGTGAAACCGGACGGCTCGAAACGCTGGTGGGCGAATTTCTTGACCAGCGCCTCCAGCGGCACGCCATACTGCCAGGCGAGGCTGGTCAGGGTGCCGATGCTGTCCATGAGGCCGCCGATGGTGGAACCTTCCTTGGCCATCGTGATGAACAATTCACCCGGCTGGCCGTCATCAAACAATCCGACGGTGAGATAACCTTCATGGTCGGCGATGTTAAATTTGTGCGTAACCGCCGTGCGGGTGTCGGGCAGACGACGGCGCAACGGCTTGCCGGAATCCTCCTGCAAAGTGGCCACCTCGGCTTCGAGCTGCTTGATGCGGTTTTCCAGCACTGCGTTGTCACCCGTGGCCGTAGCGGTCTTGTCGCCGCCTTCGTTGGTCTTTTTCGTGTTGAGCGGCTGGGAGCGTTTGGAGCCGTCGCGATAGATCGCCACGCACTTCAGGCCCATCTTCCACGCCTGAACATAGGTGTCGCGGATTTCGGCGACGGTGCAGGCGCTGGGCATGTTGACCGTTTTGGAGATGGCACCGCTGATGAACGGCTGCGCCGCCGACATCATCTTCAGGTGCGCCATGTAACCGATGCTGCGCTTGCCGCGCGAAGGCTTGAACGCGCAATCAAAGACCGGCAGATGCTCGGCCTTCAACCCGCTCTTCACGATCGCGCCGTTGTCCTCAACGTCCTCGATGGTGTCGAACTTCTCGATGTGCGCGATGATGTTCTTGTTGGCTTCTTCACCGTAGCCCAGACGGCGCAAGGCATCCGGCACGCCGCGGTTGACGATCTTCAACATGCCGCCACCGGCGAGCAATTTGTACTTCACCAGGGCGATGTCGGGTTCGACGCCAGTCGTGTCGCAATCCATGAGGAAGGCGATGGTGCCAGTCGGTGCCAGCACGGTGACCTGCGCATTGCGGTAGCCATGCTGCTTGCCCTTGGCGAGCGCGCCGTCCCACGTCTTGCGGGCTTCGGTCTTGAGATAATTGAATTCCGCGCTCGGCTGGATCTGCTCCACCGCGTCGCGGTGCAGCTTGATGACACCCAGCATGGATTCAACGTTGTCCTTGGCGACCGGGTTCGGCACCCCGGCACAACGCGCATCGCGGTAACCGGCAAAAGCGCCGACATTCCCGGCGATTTCCGCGCTCTGCTCGTAGGCGTGGCCCGTCATGATGGACGTGATGGCACCGGCCAGCGCACGGCCTTCATCGGAATCGTACGGCAGGCCGTAGCTCATGCAGAGCGAACCGAGGTTCGCAAAACCGAGGCCGAGCGTGCGGAAAATATGGGAGTTTTCCGCGATGTTCTTGGTCGGATAGCTCGCATTGTCCACGAGGATTTCCTGCGCGGTGATGTAAATGCGGACCGCCGCCTTGAAGCGTTCGATGTCGAACTTGTTATCTTCGCGCTTGAACTTCATGAGGTTCAAGGAAGCCAGGTTGCAGGCGGTATTATTAACGAAAACGTATTCGCTGCAAGGGTTTGTGGAGTGGATCGGCTCCGTGCCTTTGCAGGTGTGCCACTTCTGGATGGCGCCGTCGTACTGGATGCCAGGGTCGCCGCAGATATGCGTGCCTTCCGCGATCTTGTTCAGCAAGGTCGCCGCATCCTTCTTCTGCAACGGCTTGTTGCCGCACACGGAACGGGTCCACCATTCCTTGCCATCGAGGGCGGCTTGAAAAAACTCGTCGCTGGCGCGGACGGAAAGATTTTCGTTCTGGTACATCACGCTGCCGTAGGCATCGCCGTTGTAAGAACCGTCATAGCCCTGCTCGATCAGCGCCCAGGCCTTCTTCTCTTCCTTCTGCTTGGCGTCGATGAATTCCTCGATGTCGCCGTGCCAGTCGCGCAGCGTGTTCATCTTGGCCGCGCGGCGCGTCTTGCCGCCGGACTTCACCACATTCGCCACCTGGTCATAAACTTTCAGGAAGCTCATCGGGCCGCTCGGGCGCCCGCCGCCGCTCAACTTCTCGCGGCTGGAACGGATCGGGGACAGGTCGGTGCCGGTGCCGGAGCCGTACTTGAAGAGCATTGCTTCGCTGTACGCGAGGTGCATGATGTCTTCCATGTTGTCTTCCACGCTCTGGATGAAACATGCGCTGCCTTGCGGATATTCGTACTGGGTCGAAGCGCGTTCGGCCTCGCCGGTTTCAGGGTTGTAGAACCAGTTGCCCTTGCCGGATTTCTTGCCGACGCCGTACTGATGATGCAGGCCGACGTTGAACCACACCGGCGAATTGAACGCGCCGTACTGGTTGAGGCACAACCAGGTCAGTTCCTCGTAAAAAACCTCGCCATCCGCCTTGCTGAAATAACCATCCGCGATACCCCAGTCGGTGATCGTCCGGGAAATGCGGTGGATGAGCTGGCGCACGGAAGTTTCGCGCTCGGAGGTGTTCTGTTCGCCGTAAAAATATTTTGAAACGACGACCTTCGTCGCCAGCACCGACCAGGATTTCGGCACCTCGACGTTTTCCTGCTTGAAGATGACCTTGCCGGCATCATCGGTGATTTCCGCGGTGCGCTTGTCCCATTCGATCTGCTCGAAGGGCTTCACCTTGGCATCGCTGAACACCCGGGTGATCGGGAGAAACTTTTTGGCCCTGGCGGGCTTCATTCCCCGTGCGTTTGAAACCTTCTCGGTACGACGACGACCGGCGGTACCTGCCGGCGTCAAAACATCCTCACGTGCATCAATCATGGCTCGTATTTAAATTTGAATTTTGAGTTAAAAACTTTGGCGGCTTCTAAAGCTCCAAAAAGCGCGCAAAAGTCGCGAAAAAACCGCCCAATTATGGGGAAAGTTGATCTTTTTGCAAAAACCGCTCTCCCCCACTAATTGGGGAACGAATGCCATCATGCTACCACCCGTTGTGGGTTTCAAGAAAATTTTGCAGAAAAGTTGCAATCAACATATTCACAAATGAAATCAATGGGATTCGCAGGCATTGCCCGGAAAAAACCGCCTTATTTCCACCTGTGAATAACTTTTTTTGCATGGCCGGCGGCACCGTTTTATGCAAATTGAAACGCACCTCCCATGGAACCCTCAAAAAGCTCGTTAAACGCATGTGGAATTGTATCCACCCGGGACCTGCCTTAGAGTGAGCGCATGACGAACGAGTTGAATACATACGACCTCGTGGTGATCGGCGGCGGCCCGGCCGGCATTACCGCGGCAACGACGGCGGCGGGCTTTGGCAAGCGCGTGGTCCTGGTGGACAATCATGCGGATATCGGAGGGGCCGGCATCAACACCGGAACCGTGCCCAGCAAAACGTTGCGTGAGACGGCGCTCGCCCTCTCCGGCATCCAGTCACGTAATCTGTACGGCGTGGATCTTTCCGTACGCCGGGAAGTGACGGTTGCGGATTTCCTGGGCCACGAATTGCACGTTCAGGACGCTTTTCACAAAACCATCAATGAACGGTTAAAAGGCCTGAACGCCACGATTTATTTCGGAACGTGCAGTTTTGTCGATGCCCACACCGTCCGGGTCCGGCCCGGGCCAATGGATCAAAAGGACGTTCCGTCCCCGCCGGCGGATGAAATCCTGTTGCACGGGGAAAAAATCCTGATCGCCACCGGTTCCTCGCCGGTGCGGCCGGCCATTTTTCCGTTTGGCCAGGGTGCCATTTATGATTCTGATTCCATCCTGAAACTCGAACGCATCCCCAAGAATTTGGCGGTCGTCGGCGCGGGCGTGATCGGGACGGAATACGCCTGCACCTTCCGCGCCCTCGGCGCCACGGTGCACATCTTGGATGGCCGCGAGGTGTTGCTGCCGTTTTTGGATGCGGAAGTTTCCCGGGCACTGGCGAAGGCGCTGGAAAGCAGCGGCATCGTTTTGCGCTGGAAACAAACGGTTTCAAAATGCGTTCCCCAGGAATCCGGCGTCCGGCTCGAACTTGCGTCGGGAGAGGTGCTGATGGCGGATGCCGTGTTGGTGGCATCGGGCCGGCAAAGCAATACGGCCAAACTCGGACTTGATCAGGCAGGCGTGAAAACCGGCGAGCGCGGGATCATTCCCGTGAACGAACAATTTCAGACGAACGTGGAAAGCATCTATGCCGCGGGCGATGTCATCGGTTTTCCTGCACTGGCTTCGACCAGCATGGAACAAGGTCGCCGGGCGATGCACCATGCGTTTGGCCGCGGCGGCGGCGTCCTGTCCCCGCTCCTGCCGAACGGCATCTATACCATTCCCGAAGCCAGCATGGTCGGGGAGACGGAAGAGGCGCTCAAAAAGAAGGGCATCGATTACATCGTTGGTCGCGCAAACTACCGGGACAATGCCCGCGGCCGGATCATCGGCGACCAGGACGGTTTCTTGAAACTGATCTTCCGCCGGGACGACCAGAAACTGCTCGGTGTGCATATCATGGGCGAACTGGCGACGGAAGTGGTCCACATCGGTTTGATGGCGATGCTGGGCAACGCCACCGCCAGCATCTTCGTCGATGCCTGTTTCAACGTGCCGACGCTGGGGACGCTTTATAAAACGGCGACTTTGAATGCACTGAAAGAACTGGCGCCGCCGGAAAAGCCGGTCTGAATCGGACGGCCGTCCCCGGCCGCAGTAATGTCAAAGAGCAGAAGGTTTTGGCGGATTTCAGGTGGACTGCTTGCGCCGCCCGCTCGCTCCTCCCGCCGTGCGCGCATACCGTTCGTGCCGCTTTTGGCGGTACGCATCCTGCCGGTTGCCGGGGCTTGACGGTTTGCCGCCCGGTTTCTGCCGGAATCTCTGCTTGGACTCGACCGTTTTCGGGCGCGGTTTGGGCACCAGCACCACCGGGCAGCCCTCGTAGCCGAACGCCGTGCGCATTTCACCGGCAAGATATTTTTTGTACGGGTCGGAAAACATTTCGTCGCGGTTCACGAACAGCAGGAACGTCGGCGGCGCCTGGCGCACCTGGGTGGCGTAATAGAACTTCAGGCGCATGCCCGTGGCGGTGACCGGCTGGCGTTTGTCCACGGCATCACGCAGGGCGCGGTTCAAAATCGAGGTGGGAACTTTCTGCTGCAACTGGGCCGCGACGTAGCGGATGGTTTCCAGCAGGCGCTCGAGATGGAAGCCGGACTTGGCCGAGGTGAAGATCACCGGGGCGTAGTCGAGGAAGAACAGCTTCTTCTGCACCCACTCGCCGAACTCCACCAGCGTGGTCAAATTTTTCGCCTGGCCTTCGGTGCGTTTCTTGGCGTTGCGTTTTTCAATTTCCTCAGTCCGGATGGCACGCACGTCTTTTTCGAACAGATCCCACTTGTTGATGACGATGATGCACGCGCGGCGGTTTTCGACGATGGTATCCGCGATCTTTTTATCCTGCTCGGTGACGCCAGCCTCGGCATCGATGACGAGAATGGTGATGTCGCTGCGGATGATGGATTCCTCGGCGCGCTGCACGCTGAAAAACTCGATCGTGTCATCCACGCGCCGCGTTTTCCGCATGCCGGCGGTGTCGATGAGGATGTATTTCTGCCGCACGCCCTCGGTCTCGACCTCGAACGGAACGTCGATGGAATCGCGGGTGGTGCCAGCGATGGGGGTGACAATGACGCGGGTGGACTGGGTGAGCGCGTTGATGATGGACGACTTGCCGACATTGGGCCGGCCGACGATGGCAAGCTTGAGCGGGCCTTGAATTCTGGGTTTGGCCTCCGCCTCGTCTTCGCCTTCGCCTTCCTCAAGAACGGCGGCTTCCGCGTCCATCGTGGCCTGTTCTTCCGTTTCCGGCGCGGGCAGCAAGGCGTAGGCGGCATCCATCAGTTTCACAATGCCTTCACCGTGAATGGCGCTGACGGGGAAAATCTTGTCGAAACCGAGGGCGACAAATTCATCCGCGTCTTTTTCCATGCGTTCCGTGTCCACCTTGTTGGCGGCCACGAGGATGGTTTTGCCGCTTTTGCGGAGGCGGTCGGCGACTTCGCGGTCGAGAGGCACGATGCCCTCCTGCACGTTGACGACCAAGATGATGGCATTGGCGGATTCGATGGCGAGTTCGACCTGTTCGAGCGCGGCCTT
>DATHQS010000269.1:0-30767 GCA_035482455.1 Candidatus Acidiferrales bacterium
AAGTGAGCTGCGGGGAAGAATAGCGACTTTTCTGGAACGATTTTCGCGCTGGCGGCGGCTGGCGAAACAATCGTCGCTTTCCGAATGCCTCGAGGCGGTGTTGACGGAAGCCATGTACGCGGACTGGCTGCGGGCGCAGCCGCGCGGCGCGCAGCGGGCGGCGAACGTGACGGGTTTTCTCAGCCTGGCACAACAGTTCGACCAGTTCCAGCGGCAGGGGTTGTTTCGCTTTTTGAAATTCATCGAGGCCCAGCAGGAGGCGGATGTGGAGCCGGAGATTTCCGCCGGCAACACGGAGAACGCCGTGCGGCTCATGAGCATCCATCAGAGCAAAGGCTTGGAATTCCCCGTCGTCGTGCTGGCGGACCTTGCAAAAAGTTTCAACGAACAGGATCTGCGCGGCGAAATCATTTTCGACGAGGTCTTCGGGCTTTGTCCCAAGGTGAAGCCGCCCGGCAGCGGACGGCGCTATCCCAGCCTGCCGCACTGGCTCGCGCAGCGGCGGCAGCAGCGCGAAATGCGCGGCGAAGAAATCCGGCTGCTCTACGTCGCCCTCACCCGGGCTCGCGACAACCTGATCCTGACCGCAAGCCTCACCGAAACAAAATGGGAAACCTCCTGGAACCAGCCGTCGCCGCTGACCACGCGACAAATCGCGGATGCAAGAAGTTTTGCGGACTGGCTGGCGTTGTGGTTTGGCCATCATAAGCCATCAGCTCAGGGTCTGACTGAAGGTGAATTCGAGAACCTGCGCTGGCGGCTGGCAGGCAATGACGCCCTGGCCGGCATTGCGGAAACGGCAGAACCAAAACCGGAAACTGAAATAACCGCGCCTGACGAAGGGACGGCGAAAAAGCTCCAAGCCATGCTGGCTTGGAACTACCCGTTCACGGCGGCGACGGACCGCAAGGCCAAGTCATCCGTCACGCAATTGCGGCGCGAAGCGGAAGAATTGGATGACGAGGCGGAATCACTCTTCCCGGCGCGGCCGCTCGAACCGCCGGCGCCCAAACGGAAGGCAGTACGCGGTAAGCAGAAACTGTCGGCATCAGAGATCGGCGCGGCTCACCACAAATTTCTCCAGCATGTCCGGTTGGAAAAGATCGCTGCGCTGGCCGCTGAATCCGAACGCTTGGTGCGCGAGAAATATTTGACGGCGGACGAACATGACGCCTTGGATTTGGATGCGCTGGCAGCCTTTTGGGATGGCGAACTGGGCAAAAAAATCCGCGCGAACCTGAAAGACGTCCGGCGCGAACTGCCGTTCACCGCCCGGTTCAGCCCCGTCGAGTTGGAGAAAATCACCGGTCGTAAGGCCGAGGTGGGATTGGACGGCGAATTTATCGTCGTTCAGGGCGTGGCCGACCTTGTCGTCCTGCTGCCCAAGGAAATCTGGCTGGTGGATTTCAAAACCGACGACATCGGAAAAGGCGACCTGCCCGGGAAGATCAAAACCTACACGCCGCAACTGGAACTGTACGCCGCCGCCTTGCATAAAATTTTCGGGCGCAAAGTGACCAATCGCATGCTGCACTTCCTGACCTTGCGGCATACCGAACCGGTTTAGCATCCGGCTTGTCGTGCCACTGGCCGCTCCGATCCTATTCCGCCTCCAGCGTCAACTGGCCGGACCTTTCACCGGCTTCCGGCTTCTCCGGACCCGCTTCCGCTGCCGGCTCCGTCGGCGCTTGGGCCGCCGGCGCATTTGGATCCTGCAATCGCACCAGCGCGGGACGTAAGAGCCGGCCCTGAAAGGTCAGGCCGGGCGCAAGCGTTTCGGCCACCACGGCATCCGCTGGCGGGGTTTCCACGCCGTGGGCGCGGAATTTTTGCGCGTCAAATTTCTCGTCCGGCGCGGCGTTGTACGGGGTGAGGCCAACCCGGCGGGCGGCATCGCGGCAGGCATTCTGGAAATTGCCGATCTGCTCGGCGAGTTCCGGCTGGCCGGAACGGGCGGCGGCGTTGTGCAGCGCAAAAATATGGTCCAAGATGCGCACGACCACCTGCAGCCATTCGCCCTCGGTGCGGCGCAGCTTTTCCACCTCAAGCCGGAGAGCACCTTTTTCTGTGTCGTTCAGCTTCACCTGAAATTCATTGAATTCACGGATCTCCTCGGTCATGCGCCCGGCGATTTCCCGCGCCGCAATGACAGTCTTGTCAGTGTTCCCCTTGGTGGCTTCCTGCACGCTCGCCCACTGGTCCGTGGCCGCGGCGACCTGCGCGGAATATTTCTTAAGATCGCCCAGTTGTTCCACCACCGTGGTCAAGGCGTTGACCTCGACCAGCTTTTTTACCGCTCGATATTCCAGGATGAACGGCAGGCAGCCCAGCAAGCTGCCCAAGGCGACGCAGCCCGTGGCGACAAGGGCCACGTTCAGGGAAATGGGATGCGCCGCCTTCCAGATCACACCGGCGGCGGCAAGGACCAAAACCACGTTGGCGGCCACAAACGGCTGCCAGGCAACCTTCCATTCGGAAACGTCTTTCATGCTGCCAGTGTCCGAAAAATGTCGTCGAAGCGCAAGCGGCACGGCGTGTTTATCCTCGACTCGCGGCGCGGAAAAGAAATCATTCCCGCATGCGCATCTGCGTCATCTTCAACCCTGCCGCGCGTGGCAACAAGGCGCGGCGCTTCCGCCGCTTCTTGAACGAGCTGTCCCAACAATGCGCGCTCAAGGCCACCACCGGGCCCGGCGACGCCCGGCGGCTCGCGCAGGCCGCGGTGGCCACCGGCTACGACATCATTGCCGCCGCGGGCGGTGACGGCACGGTGAACGAGGTCCTCAACGGCATCGGCGATGAGCCGGATGGTTTTCAACGCGCACGGCTCGGCGTGCTGCCGCTCGGTACGGTCAATGTCTTCGCCCGCGAGCTCAAGATTCCCGCCAAGCTCGAAAGCGCCTGGCAGGTCTTGAAGCGGGCGAAGGAAACCCGCATCGATCTCGGGCGCGTGGACTTTTCCGATGAAGGCAAGCCGGCCCAGTGCTATTTCATGCAGCTCGCCGGCGCCGGGCTGGATGCGCGGGCGATCGAGCTCGTCAGCTGGAAACTGAAGAAAAGCGCCGGGCCGCTGGCGTATGTGGTCGCCGGCTTTCAGGCGCTGGCGGAAAAACAAGTCCGTGTCAGCGTGAGTGCGGATGGCAAAAAAATTGAGGGCGAACTGGCGCTGCTGGGCAATGGCCGTTTGTACGGCGGACCATTTGACATTTTTCCTGGTGCAACCCTGGACGACGGGTTGCTGGATGCCTGTGTTTTTCCCAGTGTCAACCTGCCCGCGCTGTTCAAGCTGGCACCGGGGCTCCTGTTCCGCAAAAAACTGCCGGAACACCGTGTGCTGCGGCTGCGTTCCCGGAAAATGGAACTGACCAGCGAAACGCCGGCCAGTTTTGAACTGGACGGCGAATGGATCGGCTACCTGCCCGCGACCTTTTCCCTCGAGCAAAAGAAGCTGCGGGTGGTGATTCCCTGAAACTTTAACCCCGGCGCGGGCGTCTGGTTCGGCAACCCATGAACTGCAAATCCGCCGTTGTCTTTTTCACCGTTTTCATCAGCTTTTCCATCGCCCACGCTCATGTCATCGGCACCAATGTCCCCGCGACGCCTCTGACCGAAGATCGCGTTGCCAATTTACCAGACTGGAAAAGTTATCTGGAAACCTCCATCCGCCAGCGGCAGGCCGACCAGGATTTTCTCCACACGGAAATGAAGGCGTATGGTTTGACCAATGCCATCCAGCCGCCCTATTCCGCCACCCCCAAAGGCACGCCGCTGGACCGTCCGGCCCGCTGGTATGGCAGTGCGGAAGCCCGTCGCATCGCGGACTGCGTGATCTCGTTCCAGACCCCGGCGGGCGGTTGGAGCAAGCATACGGATTACAGCCGGCATGTCCGCGCGCCGGGCGAATTGTTCGCCGGCGACAACAATTCCCGTTTTCTCATCACCAATGATTTTGACCGGCCCACCGATGTCCACTGGAATTACATCGGCACCTTTGACAATGATGCCACAATGACCGAACTGCGCTTCCTCGCGAAAGTGATTTCCGCCAGCGGCACGAACACCGCGACGTGGCAGGCGGCGTTCACGCGTGGCATCCATTACATCCTCGCCGCGCAATATCCGAATGGCGGCTGGCCGCAGGTCTGGCCGTTGCAGGGCGGCTATCATGACACGATCACGGTCAATGATGATGCAGTACTCAATCTCATCGAGTTGATGCGCGACGTGGCATCCGGGCAGCAGGAATTTTCGTTCGTATCACCGGCATTGCGCGCGCAGGCGGACGCGAGCTGGAAACACGGGCTGGATTGCATCCTCGCCGCGCAGATCCGGGTGGACGGCCGCCGCACGGTCTGGTGCCAGCAGCACGATGCCATCACCTTGCAGCCCGCCTCCGCGCGAAATTATGAGATGCCGGCGGCGACCTCCAGCGAGAGTGGCACGATTGTTTTGTTCCTCATGCAACTCCCGGATCCGGATTCAAACGTGGTCGCCGCGGTCCACGCGGCGGCGGCCTGGTTCAAGAAAACCGAAATCATGGGCAAGGCTTACCGTGTCGCCGACAGCGAAGGCCGCAAGCTGGTGGATGCGCCGGGCAGCGGCCCGATCTGGGCGCGCTACTACGAAATCGGCACGGACCGGCCGGTTTTCGGCGACCGCGACCTGACGATCCATGATGATGTGAATGAAATCTCCCGCGAACGGCGCAATGGCTACGGTTGGTTCAGGGACACCGGAAAGCGCGTGCTGGAACACTATACAAATTGGGCCAAGCTGCACCCCCAGCCCTGATCACTTCGCCGCCGAATCGTCCAGCCCCTTGCCGTAGACGTTGTTGGTGGTGATGAGGGCGCCCTCAAAACCGGTGACGCGGATCTTGGACAGGTTCACATTCGTCATGTTGGAGAGCGAAATCGCCCGCCCGCACGTTCCTGAAATATCCGCGAGCGTAAACCCGTCCATCGGCCTGGCTGGCGGAACGTTTCTGCCGTCGATCAATTCAGCCACATCCTGCACGTGGACGTTTTTGAAGGTCAGGTTGTGGACACGCGGCCACTTCTCCACGTCACCCGGCACCGGGTCGGTGGCCTGAATCCCCTTTTTCATCAGGTCGATGCCGATGAACGTCGGGGATTTCAGCACGGTGAGATTTTCGCCGGTGATGTCTTCCATGAACCCGCCGCGGCCGTCGCGGCTTTTGATGAAGATGGCGTTTTGCCGGCCGGAAATCACGCAGTTGGAGATCTTCACGTTGCGGACGCCGCCGGACATTTCCGTGCCCAGCCCGATGGCCGCGTAGATGGAACTTTGCAGGCGGCAGTCGCGGATGATGACGTTTTCCGTCGGCCGGTTCAAATTCTGCGCGGCCAGTCCGCGGCCGGACTTGAGTGAAATGGCATCATCACCCGTATTGATATCGCAATGCTCGATGGTCACGCCGTCACAGGAATCCACGTCCATGCCGTCGCCATTGGCGTAAACGGTGCGGATGGTGAGGTTGGTCGCCGTAAAATCTTTGCAGTACAAAAGGTGGATGGACCAGAGCTGTTGGTACTGCGTGGTGAATGACTCAAGCATGGCATTCGTGCACCCGGTCAGTTCGATCAGCACCGGTCCGCGCGGGTTGCGCAACTTGCCCAGCGTCAGTGGCGGGCCAAAAATTCCGCCGCCGGTGATGGTCACGTTCTCCGCATCCGTCGCGGAGATCAGGGCGCGATGACCCTCGCGGAACTCGCCCTCCCAGCGTACGTTCACCACCGGATAATCTGCGATGTCCGGGCTGCCCATCAGGCTCGCGCCCTTTTCCATCTGCAACGTAGTATTCGCGTGCAGGATGATGCCGCCGGTCAGGTACATCCCCGCCGGGACCAGCACCGTGCCGCCGCCGTTCTCACCGCAGGTATCCAGCGCCTTCTGGATCGCGGCGGTGTCCTTCGTCACCCCGTCGCCCTTCGCGCCAAAGTCGAGTACGTTCAAGATGGGCTTGTCGGCCGCCCAACTGGTACCAGTGGCGAATCCGAGGGCGATGACGAGTGCAAACAGATGTTTCATGTGGTCGAAAAATGTTGGGGTGGACGTCCCGGTGAGTCAATTCTGGCTTCGGCTTGCTGCCATCGCCAATTATGGTTAGCCTCCGCCTGCTTTACATGAGTGAAATCTTAGTCATCGGCCACCGGAATCCTGACACGGACGCAATCTGCTCGGCGATTGGTTATGCGGAATTCAAACGCCGCACCGGCATGCCCGAGGCCGTGGCCGCCCGTTGCGGCGATACCAACGACCGCATCGATTTTGTCCTCAAGACCTTTGGCGTGCCCGCCCCCAAGTTCATCGCCGACGTCTCTCCCAAGATTTCCGACGTCATGCAGCGTAAAATCCTGAGCGTCCGCCCGGAATCAACCGCTGCCGAGGCGCTGCGCCTGATGGATGAAAAAAACCTCCGCCTGCTGCCCGTGCTCGACGAGGCCCAGAAATGCCGCGGGCTGCTCTCGCTGTTCAAGTTGAGCAAATTCCTTTTCCCCGCGGTCAACCGCAACGCCGGGCAGCACAATTCACGCGAAGTCGTCTCCTCCCTTTCCGGCCTCGCCCGGACGCTCGATGGCGAGCTGGTCGTCGGCTTCAACTCGGAATGCGAAGAGGAGCTGATCCTGATGATCGGCGCGATGGGACTGGAATCCTTCGCCAACCGGCTTGAGAAATATCCGGCGGACAAATTGTGCGTCGTCGTCGGCGACCGCTGGGACATCCAGAACGTCGCCATCCGCGAAGGCGTGCGCGTGCTCATCGTCACCGGCGACATCCATGTCGAACCCAAGACCATCGAGGCCGCGCAGAAGCGCAACGTCAGCGTCATCACCTCGCCCCACGACACCGCCACGACCGCCTCGCTCTGCCGCGCCGCCGTCGCCGTGCGCCACGTGTTGAACGAGGAATTTCTCTGCTTCCGCGAAAACGCCCCGCTCGCCGCCGTGCGCGAGGAGGCCACCTCGTCCGGCTACCTCGCTTTTCCCGTGCTCGACAGCGAAGGCCAGACCGTCGGCATCCTGTCCAAGACCGACTTCCTGAAGACCGTCACGCGCAGCCTCATCCTCGTGGATCACAATGAACTTTCCCAGGCCGTGCAGGGCGCGGACGAGGTCGAGATCATCGAGATCATCGACCATCACCGCATCGGCTCGCTCGCCACGCAGCAGCCCATCCTCTTCCGCAACGAACCCGTCGGGTCCACCTGTACCATCGTCGCCGACTGCTTTTTCCGTTATGGCGTGGAGATGCCGCGCGAAATCGCCGGGCTGATGCTCGCCGGGCTGGTATCCGATACGTTGAACCTCACGTCGCCCACGACCACCACGCGTGATGCGGAAATCCTGAAGAAACTCGAAACGCTTTCGCAGGTCAACGCCCGCGAGTTCACGGAAAAGCTGTTCGCCTCCGGCTCGCTGCTCACGCTCAAGCCCGCGCCGCAGGCCGTCACCACCGACTGCAAGGAATACAGCGAGAACAACGTCAAGTTCAGCGTCGCGCAGATTGAGGAGATCGGCTTCGAACAATTTTGGAAGCGCAAAGACGAGCTGCTCGCCGCGTTGGAAGCCTACCGCGCGGAACACAAGTATCATTTCTCCGCGCTGCTCGTGACCAATGTGACCCGGCAAAGCTCGTTGCTGCTGGCCGTCGGCGACGAGAAATTCATCAAGCGCATCGACTACCCGCGCCTCGAACCCGGCATCTACGAACTGCGCGATGTCGTCTCCCGCAAGAAACAGCTTCTGCCGTACCTCACGCATTGCTTGCGCGAGACGGAGAAGGGTGTGAAGGGGTGAGATCTCTCCCAAGTCAACTAGTTTTCCCTTTGCCTAGCTTGTTCAAGTAACGTTCGGCGATTAGAAAATTATCCATATCATGAGAACCCCGGGAACCGATAAATTGCCCCTCAATCGTGTAAAAGATTTTTTCACCCAAGCTTTCCAAGGCTAACATCGCGTGAAATACATTTGCGCTGATTTTCCATTGGAAATTTAGCTTTAAAATGGAGAGATAAAATTCTTTCAGTCCTGGATCGCGCGTCAGAACCAACGAACCTAAAGCAGAACATACGTTTGGATGGCTGGGATTTTCCTCAACAAATTTTTTAAGAGAGGCTTTGATCTTTTCAATCTCATTCCGGTCAAATTGGAGACCTTCCAATTCAGGACAAACCTCAAGAAGCGATGAATAGCGCTTTTGAAAATGCATTTCAAATATGCAAGCTATGCGAACGAAAGCCAGATTCAAGCTCCGGCAATGCTCCGTTTCTTGTTCAATATTTTGAACGAGGCTGTTGACGATAGAATCCATTTAAAACGAGGTCACAACAAATGCCCCATCTTCTGCTTCTTCGTCTTCAGATACCGCTCATTGTGCGGATTCGGGTTCACCTTGATCGGCACCTGCTCCACGATCTTTAAGCCGTAGCCTTTCAACCCCACGACTTTCTTCGGATTGTTCGTCAGCAGCCGGATGGTTTTCAGGCCGAGGTCCACGAGGATTTGCGCGCCGAGGCCGTATTCGCGCAGGTCCATGCCATACCCCAGCTTCAGATTCGCCTCGACGGTATCGAGTCCTTCCTCCTGCAGTTTGTAAGCCTTGATCTTCGGCGCCAGGCCGATGCCACGGCCTTCCTGCCGCATATACAGGATCACGCCATTCCCGGACTCGGCCACCTGCCGCATGGCGGAATGCAGTTGCGGCCCGCAGTCGCAACGACGCGAACCAAACACATCCCCGGTAAGACATTCGCTGTGCACACGTACGAGCACCTTGTCTTTTTTCGTGATGTCGCCGCGCACCAGCGCCAGATGATGCTGGCCGTCGATCTTGGAACGGTACAGATGCAGGTCAAAGTCGCCGTAGTCCGTGGGCATCTTGATGGTCTCGACCTTTTCCACGAGCTTCTCCCGGGTGCGGCGGTATTCGATCAGGTCCGCGATGGTGCAGAGCTTCAGCTTGTGTTTCCTGGCGAATTTGATCAGCGCCGGCAGCCGCGCCATGGTGCCGTCGTCGTTCATGATCTCGCAGATGACGCCGATGGGCCGGGCGCCCGCGAGATGCACCAAATCGACCGCCGCCTCGGTATGGCCGGCGCGCTGCAGCACGCCGCCGGACTTGGCGCGCAGTGGGAAAACATGGCCCGGCTGCACCAGTTCATCCGGCACGGCCGTCGGCGAGGCCATGATCTGGATGGTCTTGGCGCGGTCGGCGGCGCTGATGCCGCTGCTGATGCCGTGCGCGGCATCCACGCTCACCTGGAAATCGGTGCGGAAGACCTCGCGATTCTGCTTCACCATGCGCTCGATGCCCAGTTGCTGGAGGCGTTCGCTCGTGGTCGGCACACAGATGAGGCCGCGCCCGTGCTTGGCCATGAAATTGATGGCGGCAGGCGTCACAAATTGCGCGGCCATGACGAGGTCGCCCTCGTTCTCCCGGTCGGCATCGTCCACGACGATGACCATTTTGCCCTTGCGCAGGTCGGTGATGACCGCCTCGATGGTGTCAAAAATCTGTTTCATTTCGCGAAAAGTATCCTAGCCGCCGCAACAAAAAAAGTCACATCATTCATGGGCGGAATTGTCTCTTAAAAACGACGGGCCCTTGGCCGTGTTTGTACGGCCATGCCGTACATTCCCCCACCCGAGGCGTCACCAATTCGTACTAGGTCCGTGTTTTTTGTTGGTAACACTCCAAAATCTGACTACACTCGGCGTGAAGGTTTCCTAGCTTTTTCGACAAGGGCGCGGCGGTGTCGGCAAGTTATCATGGCATCCGTCACTCAAAAGAAAACTACCGGCAGCACGGCGGTCAGCTCAACCGCCGTAGCCACCGACCTGTCCGCCAATCTCCGCCGCCTTGACCGCCTGGCCAACCTCGGCCTCGTTTCCGCCAGCATCGCGCATGAGATCAAGAACGGCCTCGTCGCCATCGGTACCTTCGTGGACATGCTCGTGGAGAAGAGCGAGGACAAGGAGATGACCGATGTCGTACGCCGCGAACTCCGCCGCATCAACTCCCTCACCACCCAGATGCTGCGCTATTCCGCGCCCAAGCCGGTGGCGTTCTCGAAGGTCCGCACCCACGAACTGCTCGACCACTCCCTGCGGCTGCTGGAACACCAGATGAACGGCCGGCTCATCACCCTCAAACGCGAATATCTCGCCTCCGCCGATTCCGTGCACGGCGAGGAGTCGCAGCTGCAGCAGGCGTTCATGAACCTGTTCCTGAATGCCGTCGAGGCCGTCGGCAGCAACGGCGAAGTGTGCGTGACCACCGAGAGCAACGGCACGCACCTGAAGATTTCCGTCCGTGATTCCGGCCCGGGCATCCCGCAGGAGAACCTGTCCCGCATGTTCGAACCGTTCTTCACCACCAAGAAAAACGGCACCGGCCTGGGCCTCGCCATCTGCCAGCGGATCGTCGAGGAACATCGCGGCCAGATCGAGGTGCAAAGCGAAACCGGCGCCGGCTCCGTCTTCATCGTCTCCCTGCCCCGCGAGTAACGCTTACTCGCCCACCAGCCCGTAGGGGCTCACCGCGTCATTGCCCACCCGCTTCGACGGCGCCGCCTTGAGCGACAGCTGGACCGCCACCGTGTAATCCGGCTTGTTGTTCACGTCATCCTGCACACGGAACGTCAGCGCGCAGGTCCAGACCCGCATGTCGCGATAGACCGTGTAATACTGCTGCTGCAGCCGGCCCGTCACGATGTTGAAATTATGCTGCGCGCGCAATCCCCAGTTGTCGCTGATGCGGAAGAACGCCGTGCTGCTGACGAAATTGTTCTCATCCCACAGGCCGCCGCCCCACGTCCCGCCCCGCAGGTAAAGATGCCCGATGCCCCAGCTCCAGCGGTCGTTCGGCGCGAAGGTCAGCTGATGAAACGACAGGTTCAGGTGCCCGCCTTCGGTGTCATAACGGAGCTGTTCCTCCAGCGAGAGCCAGGAGCGCGGACGGAAGGCAAACTCCGAGTACAGGTCGTTGAAGCGGCTCTGGCCGGGCCGCGGGTCCAGCCGCCAGTCCAGCATCAGGTTCCAGTTCAGGAGGTCTTGCAATTCCCCGTCGCGCTTCGTCTGCAAAACGTTCCGCAGGCCCAGCCGCATGACGTTCATCGAGTCGATCGAGTCGATGCTGTTGTAATCGGGAAAATCCACGGGCGAAATCAGCAGTGCGGGCATCTCGCTGTCAAACTGCGGCAACACCGACGGCGAAACGCTCGGGTTCGGCACAAACACGTAGTTCACCGAGGGCTCGATGATGTGGCGCAGGCCATCCACTTGAAACAAACCGCTTTTCGCATCCTGCCACAACGACGAGGCCTTGAACGACACCTCCATGCCCGTGTTGAACACCCCGCGGGACACGTCATCCGTGCCGCCATCCGCATAGCTGCGCCGGTTGTAGTACGTGAAGCGCCCGCCCACGCGCGGCGTCACGTTCAGCCAGTTGAAAAACGTCCACGGCAGCGTTATTTGATGATACGTGTCCGCGCGCACGGCGCCGTTCGTATAGAGGCCGCTGCTGATCGGATACAGCCCGTTCGTCGCGTTCGAGGCAAAGGCGCGATACCAGCCCAGGGAGCTTTCGCTGTCGTAATAGAACGGCGTGTCCAGGACCTGCTGCCGGAAACCCGTCAGTTTCACATCCGGCAAACGCTCCACCTGGTTGAAGAAGCTGTTCACGCGCGGCGTGGCCAAGGCGTCCAGGCTCCAGTTGTCCGAATATTTTTGCGCCTCCACGAACGTGTTCGGCTGCGGATTCGCCTCGTATTCGCCGCCAAAAAAGTCGCGCAACACCAGCGGGTCGCTCTGGTAGTTCACCAGCGCCTTCAGGTTCAGGTTCGTCGACGGCGTCGCCTGCCAGCCGAGATAGAACCGCTGCCGGTTTTTCGGGATATTGCCGTAGAAAGGAAAGCTGTTCGTGCTCGTGTTCGGCTGGGTGTCGTACAGGTAATAGTAACTGATGTTCGCGTCGCCCCAGCGGCCCAGGTGCAGGTTCACATCCGGCCCCAGCGCCGGCCCGCGCTTGGAGCGGTAATCCACATGCGCCGCGCCGTCCACCTGGTCGTTCAGGAACCACGTGTACGTGCCCAGCAAAAAGCCGCCGTAAGCGCTGCGATAGCCCGGGGCAAAATTGAAGTTGTTCGCGCGCTTGTCGAAATAGCGCTTGTAGTACGGAAAATAGAAGACCGGCACGTTGTCCGCCCACAACACCGCGTTCCACATCTCGGCATACTGCCCCGGCACCAGCCGGATCCGGTTCGCCCGGATAAGGTAGCCCGGCTCGGCGATGTCATCCGTCGTCACGTACGAATTGCTCGCCGTATACACCTTGTTGCTGGTGTCGCCGCTCAGGCCGTACCCGGCCGCGAACACCGGCGGCTTCCCCGTGCGGAACTGCTCCGTCCGCATCAGCTTCGTCACATAATTGTAATCGATGTGCTCCCCCGCCCAGATCCCGTCACCGGACTCGATGCGCACATGGCCATCCGCGTTCACCTCATGGGTCTTGGAATTCACCGTGGCGCTGTCCGCCGTCAAAACCGTGTTGCTGTAGATGACCACCACCCCGTTCGTGCCCGTGTACGAACCGGTGGCCGCGTCGATATCCAGAAATCCGTCCTTCGTCTGCGACCTGACATCCACCGCCGCCGCCGGTTTTTCCTGGGCGCCGGCGGAAAAGGAAAAGAGCGCGGCGGCAAGAACCAGCGCAAGCATGGCGGGGAATTTTGTCATCAGGCGCGGCCAATTAAACAGAATGCCGCCAGCGTGCCAAGCGGCTTTTACGGGCAAAGCCGTCGTCATCATTCCCGTCCCGGCAATGAGCGTGCGCCAGCACCCGCATTGGTTGCATGTTGGGCGTTGCCTGTTGAGCATTAAATGTTTGCCAGCCGGATTGAATTCGTATGGAGACATAAAATTCAGTTTTCAAAAAAGCTGGCTGTTTTTCGCTGTTAATCACTGTTATTCGCTGTTTTTTCCACCTCATCCCCTTGATGGCCCGCTTGTCGCGTTGTAGCCTTGGCGAAGACGGATGCGACCCGCACTTTTTTTGATCCCAAAAAGCTGGGAATGGATGGGAAACGATGTGATTTGATGGTTGCTGGACGGAGCGCGGCTGTGTCCCGCGTAGCGGACCAGCCGCAGCGCGTGGATGAACTGGTGGCGATTCGGATGATCCGATGTTGGGATTGTTTGGTCATTCGTCATTATGGTTTTGTCATTCCGCGAACGCGGTGGCTTTATTTACCTTAATTTGGCTTAACTCGGTTGGCCTGCCTGTCCCGCCACTGCGGGATTGAGCGTTGAATGTTCGTCCCCCAAGCCGGAGCGCCTGCTCGTACGGCTCGCAGCTTCTGGCTTTTGGCTTCATGTGATGCATAAAACTTTTTTAGGCTAATGGAGGCTAATGGCCTTTGATACCCAAGGCTTTGCCTGGATGAATTTGCGCTTGAGCTTGCCCCAGACCGACAGTGCGGCTCGGACCTCATCACTCGCCACACATCACATGGTAGCCGTACGCCAGCACCTGTTTTCATAATTTTTTTTAAAAGTGGGTTGAAACCGGTTGAAACCAGTTTAAATCGGTTGAAACGGGTTGAAACCGGTGGAGCGCCTGCCCGTGCGGCTCGCACCTCTGATTCGGCAAGTCCCCCGGAGCGCCGAGCACTGCTCGGCATCGGCCTGCCCAGACGCCAGACGCCAGATTCCAGACCTGGTCCGTTCCCGTTCTGCACGCAATTGGCATGTCATCCCCCGACCGTATCATAGGTGGTCAAAAGTTGAATTTCTCCCGGGAATGTAGAATGCAGATTTAGGCCATTTATTTTCATTTTTCCTGAGTGGGAACGCCCAAAACCCTGCTAAAAATTTCGCACAAAGGTTTGATGCCTGATTAAAAATATCTTACAACTTTCGCCTCGCAAAAAATCGGCCTGCCATTTCAAAAACGTTGGGCTTTTTAAAGATATTGGTTTGTAGGCGACGAGGTGACGGTGGCCGTACGCTAGTACCTCTGACTAAAAGTTCGACGTTTCGATCTCCCTGTAGCCGATGACGTGAGAAGTCGTTTTCCAATCCATCCATCCAAGAATCCATCCATCCGGCCTTGCGCTCTCCAGATCTCAGACCCTGGATGCCAGACCCAAATTCCAAACTCACTGACTCGCCAACTCGTTTTCTCTTCTCCAACAGATTTTCCTTGCCTTTCCGGCCGGAGTGTACTAGTTGTATTAGTACAGTAACCGTGCCGATCACTTTCAACATCAAGACCGGATCCACCACCCCGATCTACAAGCAGATCACCGACCAGGTGCGGCTGGGCGTCTCGACCGGCCGGCTCGCGGTCGGCGACCAGCTCCCGAGCGTCCGGGCGCTGGCGGAGGAACTGGTGGTGAATCCCAACACCGTCGCCCGCGCCTATGGGGACCTGATGCGCGAGGGCTTGCTGGAATCGCGCGCCGGGCGCGGCGTCTTCATCACCCAGAAGCGGAAGGTTTTTTCCCGGGCGGAAGGCTGGCGCCGGCTGGAACCGCTGCTGGAGCAGCTCATCGGCGAGGCGATGATCCTCGATTTCACCCGCGAGGAATTGCGCGCGGCGTTCGAGGAAAAACTGGCCAAATGGAAACAACCCGAAGGAGGCAAATCCGATGAATGACGACTCTGTGATCCGAACCCGCGGCCTGACCAAGTATTTTGGCCGGAAGGCCGCCGTGTACGAACTGGACTTGGACGTGCCGCACGGCTGCGTTTTCGCCTTCCTGGGCCGGAACGGTTCCGGCAAGACCACGACCATCCGCATGCTCATGGGCTTGTTGGCGCCGACGCGCGGCACGGGCACCATTCTGGGCCAAAACATCCGGGCGCTGACCCCGGAGATCCGCGCGCGCATCGGCTATCTTACGGAGGAACACCAGCTGTACGGCTGGATGAAGGTGAAGGACTGCGGCGAATTCCAGTCCAAATTTTTCCCCAAGTGGAACAGCAAAATTTTTAACGGCGTCATCGGGCATTTCGGATTGAAGCCGGCGGCGCGGGTGAAGGATCTGTCGCGCGGCGAACGCGCGGGACTGTGCCTGGCGCTCACGCTGGCGCAAGAACCGGAACTGCTGATGCTGGACGACCCGGGGCTGGGGCTGGACCCGGTCGCGCGGCGGGCGCTGGTCGAGTCCATGATCTACCTGACGCGCAAGTCCGACCGGACGATTTTCTTTTCCTCGCATCATCTCTCGGATGTCGAGCGCGTGGCGGATTACGTGGCCGTCTTTGACCGGAGCATTTTGCGCGCGTGTTGTCCGCTGGAGAAGTTCCAGGACAGCGTGCAGCAGGTGCGGCTGCGGTTTCCCGGCGCGCCGCCGGCCCTGCCGCAGATCCCCGGCTTGCTCCAGGCCATCCGCACGGACAACGAACTGCGCGTGACCTGCGTCGGCTACAACGGCGCCACGGAAAGCATCCTCCGCACCCTGTCGCCCCTGGAACTGGAACCCGTTCCGCTGGGGCTGGAGGACGCGTTCATCAGTTATCTGGGCGAACGCGGCGAGAAAACATTCATCCTGTCCGAACTGGAGGCCAAAGCATGAAGACACTCATCCAAAAAGACCTGCGGGAAAATCTGAAGGTGGCGCTGATCGGCCTGCTGATCTTCTCGCTGCTGCTGATGCAGGCGTACGGGTCGTGCGCCTCGATGCTGGCGAACGCCTTGCGCGGAAACTGGTCGGGGCAGGTCAACTCCCTGCAACCGTTGCTGTCCCAGTCCCTGCTGGTGCCGGCGGCTTTCTTCTGCGCCCTCTTCGGCGCCGCATTGGGCTGGCTGCAGACCCGGAACGAGGCGCACCGGGACCTTTGGGCCTTCCTGATCCACCGTCCCCTCACACGCACGGAAATTTTCTGGGGCAAAACCGTCGCCGGCCTGTGCCTGTATGTTTTTGGCGCGGGATTGCCGGTGCTGGTCCTGATCCTGGTCGTCCGGCAGCCCGGGCACGTGGCCGCGCCGTTTGAATGGGAGATGACCGTGCCGCTGGTCACGATTTTTCTGACGGGCATTGCGTATTATTTTGCGGGCCTGCTCACCGGCTTGCGCCAGGCGCGCTGGTGGGTGAGCCGCAGCTTCGGGCTGGGGCCGGCGATCGTCGCCTCCTTTGGCACGTTCGCCCTGCCCGACTTTTGGATGGTATACGTGTTGCTTTTGATCGTGGTGGTGATCCTGGCCACGGCGGCCTGGGGTGCTTATCAAAGCGGCGGCTGGTATCTTGGCCAGCCGGTGGCCGGCAAACTGGCGTTGATCATTTCGCTGGCCGTGGGTTGCGCGATCGTGTTGTTGGCCGGCGTGGGGCTGACGTCCGGTTTGCTCATCCAACCGTTTGTAAAAACGTCGTATGAGTACAGCTATTATCAGATGACCCGGGAAGGCGAGGTCTACAAGGTGACCATGCGGGACAATGAGACGGCGGAGATCGTGGACTTGGACGGCCATCCGCTCATGGATCCCAAAACCGGCCAGCGGATGGACCGCAAGGCGTTTCAGATGCTCACCGCTTACGGCGGCACAGTCATCACCAGCCTGGACCGCCCGCTTCCGCACCGGAACCTGATTGAAGATTCCGGCCGCTTTTTTAACCTGTTGAACATCACGGACAAAACCCTCTGGTATCTGGATCGCCACGGAAAATTGGTCGGGTACGACGGCCGGTCCCGCAAATTCATCGGCACCTTGGAAGGGCATGGATTCAATGGCGTCGTCGCGGCGGACCAGTTTCTGTTGCACCCCGGCGGAAACTATTACTACAGCTATTATAATTCCTACACGGATGTCCCGCGGAAAATGCTGGTGTCCGCCAAAACGGTTTATCAGGTGGATTTCAAGGAGCGCTCGGTCAGGCCGGTGTTCACCCTGACCAATGATGATGAGATCGGCGGCTATGTGGCCAATGAGGTGGCCACTGACGGCAACCAGGTAAAAAAATTGCTCCTCACCACGCGCAGGACCGTTCAATTGCTGGACTCGGAAGGCCGGTCCCTCCTGGAGTTGCCTTACCAGCCCGGCTTTGCCAAATACCCGCAAGTTGAGCTGACGTATCTCCCTTCGACGAACCTCCTGCCGACTTATGCGGTCTGGTTTTTTCCGGATGGCGAACTGAACCAGCGGGCGCACTGGACCATGCCGATCCAGGTCCGATGGATCGGTCCGGACCAGGCCATCACGAAAACCGCCGAACTGCCCACCTTGCAAACGGACGGGACCGAGTCGTGGTCTTCAAAACTGATGCCTGCGCTGCTGTTGCCGCCGTTGCTGCACATGGAGCTCAACCGTAAAATGGTCAGCGCCTGGAATCTGCTTAACTATGCCGTGGCGGCGATGCTCGCGGCCATCGCCTGGCAACTCGTGCGCCGTCACAATGCTTCCGTCAAGGCCGGCCTCGGCTGGACGCTGTTCGTCTTTGTGCTGGGGATACCCGGCCTGCTGACGCTCCTGGTCGTGCAAGAATGGCCCGTGCGCGAGACCTGCCCGGAATGCCAGAAGCCGCGCGCCGTCGACCGCGAAGACTGCGAACATTGCGCCGCGACCTTCGCCCCGCCTGAAAAGAACGGGACGGAAATCTTCGCCCCGCTGGTAAAAACCTGACCCGGCTCCGGCAACATTCCCCAGAACCCAGACCCCATCACCAAGACCCTCTTTAATAAGACCCTCTTTAATTTTTGGGCCAGCACGCAAACCCCACCGCCGCCAGCAAACACCCGAACGCCGCGAAATGATTCCACCGGAATTTTTCCTGCAGATAAAACGTCGCGAACCCCACGAACACCACCAGCGTGATCACCTCCTGCATGATCTTGAGCTGCGTCGCCGAATACACCGAGTTGCCCCAGCGGTTCGCCGGCACCATCAGCAAATATTCAAAAAAAGCGATGCCCCAGCTCGCCAGGATGACAATCGCCAGCGGCTTGCCCTTGAACTTCAGGTGCCAGTACCACGCAAACGTCATGAAGATGTTCGAGCACGTCAACAACACCACCGGCAACCAGCGCGATTCAGTAAAATTCATGCGGGAAAAGTGAATCCGCCCGCCGTCACTGTCAATTGGGATTTAAGGGGCCTGTAGCGGCAGGCATCCTGCCTGCCGTGGAGCCAGGGCTTCCAGCCCGGCGGAAAAACCCTCCGCCAACCCTCGGCGCTCATTTGTAAAGACGCGGGGAACGTTTCTCCTTCTCCCCGGGGGAGAAGGCAGGGATGAGGGCGGTCGTTCCACTAACTAACTTGACAGAATGACGCCTTTTGTGTATATACACACTATGAAGCCGGATTTGGATCTGACGTCCGTGGAAAACTGCACGTGCTTTAATGTTCGCCGGGTATCACGGGCGCTCACCCAGTTCTTTGACACCGGGGTGCGCCGCCATGGCATCCGCCCCACGCAAAGTCCGATTCTTAGGGCGTTGCACGCGAAAGACGGATGGAGCATGGCGGAATTGAGCGAATGGCTCGGGATGGAGCGCACCACCCTGCTCAGAAATCTTCGCCCCTTGCAACGGGACGGCCTGGTGCGGGCAAAAGGCGACCGCAGCGGGCACGTGGAACTTGAGATCACCGATAAGGGGCGCCGGATCTTGGCCAAAATCCTTCCGGCCTGGCGCACCGCCCAGGACCGGGTGGTCGCCATCCTGGGTCAGGAACGCTGGTCATCCATAATCAAGGATTTGAACGAGGTGGTGACGAAATTAAAGGCGTAATTCCCGGCAACCATGATAAAAACTTTTCAGCCTCAAATAGTGTATATACACAACCTGCCCCCGGAGTTCTCCAATGCATCTCAGACGGCATGACCCTGAAAACGGAAACCAGCCGCAAAAAATAAACCAAAAGTGAAAGGTAAACATATGAACATTAAAAATGAAAATACGGGAAGCCTCACGGAAAACGTGGCTTCGGAACTGGATGATAATCATAAACAATCGGGCGTGGCGCCGGTTATCACCGTGGCCTTGGCGCTGTGGTTTGGACTCACTTCTTTCCTGGCCAGCCAGGGCGCATTTGCCGGGCCTCCAGGTTCACCACCCCTGCCGATTTTCTTCGGCTTCGCCCTGCCTTTGGCCGTGTTTTTTGCGGCCTATTTCGGCTGGGGCGCCTTCCGGGCATTTATCCTTGGCATCGACCTCCGGCTCGTGGCCGCGATCCAGGCATGGCGGTGGGCCGGCCTGGGCTTCCTCTCGCTCTATGCCTATGGCGTTTTGCCCGGACTCTTCGCTTTCCCGGCCGGACTCGGGGACATGGCGGTCGGGTTCGTCGCACCTTGGATCGTGCTCGGCCTGGTTCGCCACCCGTCATTCGCCACCAGCCGGCGGTTTGTGGTTTGGAATATCATGGGCATCCTGGACCTCGTCGTGGCCGTGTCTCTGGGGACAATCTGTTCGGGCTTCATCCGCGGACTCGCCCTGAACGTCACCACCAGCGCGATGGCCCAACTGCCCCTGATATTCATCCCGGCATTTCTCGTCCCCCTCTTTATCATGCTGCACTTCACCGCCCTTTTCCAGGCGCGGCAAATGGCCCGCCCTGGGAAAACCGTGTCCGCGCAAAGCGCATTTTAAACCCGGAGCACGGCTGTGTCCCGCGCCAACCGGGACCGGCCGCAGCGCCTTCGACCATCAAAGCGCGTTGAATTGTTTTTTGCCCGCTGATGCGAAGCTCCCGTAGCGCCAGGGTTCCCCCGTTCCGCCGTCGCCTTGGTGACGGCGGAAGGATGGCCAGCGAACCTTCCCCCCAACCCATTTCACTCTCGACAACCGGTTCCGTCATAAATACACCTCTTCCATGGCACAGGATCAACTGCACAGGGCAAAGGCCAGGCTGCAAACCCCGCCGCCCATCATCTGTTAGGCTGCTTATGCGCCCCATACTTTTTGCGATTGTCGCCACATTGCTGGTTGGGTGCACGAGCAATCGAACACAAACACATCAAGCAGCATCACCTTTTAGCCGGTATGACGACGACTTCCAGAGTTCTATTCGGAGGAGTTGGGAAGCTTTGTCGCATGGCAAAAATCGAGCTGGTGAGATAGTGCTGGAGTTTCATCTGACTTCCGATGGACAGATCACCGGCATGAAAGTCGTCAAAGATGGCGTTGGGAATGGACAGTCATTAATTTGTGAGCAAGCAGTCCTGGCTTCAGTTCCGTATCCACCTTGGCCGGCAGACATGGTTCGTATGGTTGGCAAAAGTTTCCGAGTGTACACATTTACATTCACCTATTGATGTATCTGCAGCCCAACAGCAGACAGGCTGCACTCAATTTTGCATACAAACGAACTTGAGGAGGATGGGGCAGAATTTCCGATGCCACCGGCGGCCGGGATGGAAATTTGGAGGCAGTCCGCGCCAGTACTTTCGTATCATGACACCCTGCCTCTTTTTCCCCCCTTGTCGTCGCGCCGGATTTGTTCTATCAAATGAAGGTGCGAGCGACCTTTAAAATCCTGATCTGGCTGATGCTCTTTCAGTCAGCGGTCGCGTTTGCCCAGATCGACCCGGTGCGGCGCGAGCTGATCCAGATGGGCTACAACCAGCCGGTCGAGGGCCAGTCGCCGGTGTCGGGCTATGCGTTTTACTATCACAACGAGCCGGACTTTCTCCGGACGAACATGACCCTGCGGGTGGCGCTCGCGCCGGTGTACCTGGACTCGGAACTGGGCTTCATCCACGGGCTGGGGCCGCAAACGGACTTTGCCATCGGCGCGGCCGGCGGCGGGTTTGCCGACAGCTACAACGAGATCGATGGCGGCCGGTTCATCAAGGCGCAATCCTTTGAGGGCCACGGCGGCGAGCTTTCCGCCAGCGTGTACCACCTGTTCAATCCGAACGACCAGATTCCATTGAGCTACGTTTTGCACACCGCGGCGCATTACAGCACCTACAACCGCAATGATTCCACGGACCCGGCTTTTCAGGTGCCGGATGATGGCATGACTTTCCGCGTGCGCACGGGCCTGCGTTACGGCGGCATCGAGCCGACGCTGTTTCCGGACCTCGCGATGGAGCTGGCGGTCTGGTACGAAGGCCAGTTCCGCACCGACGAGGGAACGTACGGCTTCGGCGGCGACCGGCGGATTGAATCCGCCTCGCACCTGTTCTGGGGCTCGGCGGCGCTGTCCTACACCTTTCCGGATACCAAGCAAAACTTATTTATCCGCCTTATCGCCGGCACCAGCGTGGATGCCGACCGCATGAGCGCGTACCGCCTGGGCGGATTCCTGCCGCTCATCGCCGAATATCCCCTGTCGCTGCCCGGCTATTATTACCAGGAGATCAGTGCGAAACGGTTTGCGCTGCTGAACGCCAGTTACCTGGTGCCCTTGACGAAGAACCAGCAATGGAACGTGGAATTCAACGCGGCATCGGCGCTGGTCGATTACCTGCCCGGCACCCAGCAACCCGGCGACTCGTTGAGCGGCGTCGGCGCGGGCATCCTGTATCATTCGCCTTCGGACAAGTACAAGGTCATCGTCAGCTACGAATACGGCATCGATGCCATCCGCGACCACGGGCGCGGCGCAAACAGCATCAGTTTCCTGCTGCAGATCGACCTGGAAAAGGTCGTCGGCCACAGCTTCACCCCCGTGCATCCCGACCAGTGGAACGGCTGGCAGCACATTTTCAACCGCTGAAATCGCTTGCTTCTGTGCGGACATCAGGCATCTTTTATGGCCCGGTTGCGCATATGGTGGAATTGGCAGACACGCTACTTTGAGGTGGTAGTGCCGCAAGGTGTGCAGGTTCAAGTCCTGCTATGCGCACCATTTTTTCCTTCGGAAAACAGTGGTTCTCTTTGCTCCCCGCACGGATTTTGGCCGGATCTGAACCGCCTAAAGTGCAGTTTCCTATTTGCCCGCCGCCGGCGATGGCGCGAAACGGAAACAGTTGAAGTCCGCGTGACCGCCGGCCGTCCCTGCAGGCCGGGCGCTGTAAATCCCAACCTTGGCGCCGATCCAGATCCCTGCGCGCGCCTGAAATGTTTCCGGCACCCAGACCGGGTTTCCGGCGGCATCATCAAAACCGAACTGACAGCGACCACCATCGGCAACTTTGACCCGCAGCCTGAGCCGGGGCTGTGAATGCTTTTGAACGGTGATATCCCGGTCCGCCAACCGGATAAAAATCTGCCCTCCCTGCCCGACTTGCCGGACGGCGAGCACGGCGTGTTCGGTGCCCATCACGACGAGCCCGGACTCCTCCCCCTCCGCCAGATGTGCGGTTTCCATTTCTGTTTCCGCGATAAATGTCCGGGCGGGAAATTTTTGCAGCAAGAGGTTCGGCAGTTTCCGGAGATCGGACTCCTGGTCAGGCTGCGAATAAAGCCTCAGCCAGCCTTTGCGCACGCCAAGGGAATACCAGTCTTCACGATGATTGGCGTGCCATTGCCATGGCAACGCAAGGGCCGGCGTCTCAAACTCGTCATTTGCCTCCGATGAAGGCAGATTCGGTGCCGCGACGCGCGGCTTGGCATGGCGCAGCACCGGCTCCCCATTACGCCCCAGGATGGGCCAGCCATCGCGCCACTCCACCGGTTGCAGATGAACGATTCGCCCATACACGCCCGCATCTTGGAAATGCACAAACCACCACCCGCCGGCTTCCGTGTCCACCAGTGCTCCCTGATGCGGTCCGTTTATGTCGGTGTCGCCCTGCGCGAGAACCACCTTGTCTTCATACGGCCCAAAAATATTTTTGGAACGGAGTGCCAGTTGCCAGCCGTTTTGCACCCCGCCCGCCGGCGCGAGGATGTAATACCATCCGTCCTTCTTCAAAAACTTTGGCCCCTCGACGGTCGGATGCCGTTCCGGCTGGTGAAAAACGACCTGTCCGTCTCCCAGCAGCTTCGAACCGTCCGGCGACATCGGGCAGATCCGAAGCTGATGCTTGATGCCCGCGCGCGAACCGGCATAAGCATGGATCAGATAAGCCCGGCCATCGTCATCCCAGAGCGGACAGGGATCGATCAACCCTTTTCCCGCCTGCACCAGGTGCGGTTCCGACCACTTCCCGGCGGGGTGATCCGCCGTGACCAGGTAAATGCCTTCATCCGGCGTCGGGAAAAAAATCCAGTATTTGCCGGCATGAAAACGGATGGATGGCGCCCAGACCCCGGACCCGGCTTGCACCTGTGAGTAACGCGGGTGTGGAACGCTCTTCAAGGCATGGTTGATCAGCGTCCAATTGACCAGGTCATGGGAATGCAAGACCGGCAACCCCGGCGTGCAATTGAAGCTCGACGCGGTCATGAAAAAATCGCCGCCCACGCGCACCACATCCGGGTCGGAATAGTCCGCGCAAATGACCGGGTTCCGGAATGTTCCATCGCCCTGGTCTGAACGCCACGGAAACGGGTTCAAAGATGCCATATCCAAATGAGAATCTACACGGGTCGGCGGCAAAATGGCGGATGGCATGGTTGTCAATTTTGACCTATAAAACGCCCCGGTTGAACCTGATATTCTGCAATAATTATTGAAAAAAAGGCCAAATGCAATGCCCCGGTTGCGGCCGGTTATTTTGGATAATCCTGCCAGAGCCAGCGCAAAATGTCCGGCAGAATGGCGCCGCCATGGGTGTCGGCATGGGCGCCGTCACCCCACTGATGATTGATGCGATAACGCGGACCGGCCGCCTGGTCGCGATCCGCTTTGAAGTTGGCGAATTCCAAGGCGGATAACATCTGCTGGTTGGCCAGGAACCAGCTGCCAAAATCGTTACTCAGGTCGTTGCTGCCATCCTGCAGAAAAATGGTGATGGGTTTGATGGGAGTTTTGCGGATGAGTGTCGGGTACAGCTCGCCGCCGGAAACCATCGGCTGGCCGTCCTTGGCCGGGCGGTAGGCGATGGAGGTATAGCTGCCGATGCAACTGATGACCTTGCGAAACTCATCCGGCCGCTGCCACGCCACGGTGAAAGCGCAGATGGCGCCGCTGCTCGTGCCGCCGATGGCGCGGCCTTCCGGGTCCTTGGTGAGATTATAGGTCTTGCCGACCTCGGGCAGCATTTCCTCGCAGAGGAACCGGGCGTAATTGTCGCTCAAGGAATCGTACTCGGCAGAACGGTTGTTGGGGTTGTTCCCGGTGTGCAATACAAATTCCTCGCCGCGCTCGCCGGGCGTGATGAAGATGCCGATCGTGACGGGCATCTCCTTTTTGGCGATCAGGTTTTCAAGGACCTGGGGAACGCGGAGGGCGCCGTTGGTTTTGACGGCGCGCTGGCCGTCTTGGAACACCAGCACGCACGCCGGTTTTTCCGGCTGGTATTGGGCGGGAACAAATATCCAATACTGCCGGACGGTATTGGTGAAAATATGGCTCTTAAACAGGAACGGCCCCTCCAGTTTTCCCTTCGGCACGCCGGGTTGCGGCAGCGAATCCGGTCCCAGCGCATATTCGCCGGGCTTGCGCACATGGGTGGCGGACGCCGGAGAATTGGTTTCCGCCGCCAGCAGGGTCGAGGCGCAGATAAACAGTGATACGGCCAGGTAAGCCAGGAATTTCATAGGTGGAACTGGAGGGTCAAATGTTCGCCAGCCGGTCGGTCGAATCGCCAAAGCGTGGCAGGTCGTGGAGGCCCATGCGGTCGGCGAGGCTCAAAAACAGGTTGCTGGCCGGCTTGGCTCCCTGCTGGACGAAGCGGCCCGGCGACAGCGTGCCGCCACCACCGCCCGCCAGGATGATCGGCAGGTTGACGTGGGTGTGGCGGTTGCCATCCGCATTGCCGCTGCCGTAAAGGATCATTGAGTTATGCAGCAAGGAATTGCCGTCCACGTCTTTCGTGTCCCGTAATTTTTCCAAAAACCGGGCGACCTGCTGCACATACCACACGTCGATGTCGCGGATCTTTTTGATTTTTTCCTCATTGCCGAAGTGGTGGGACAAATCGTGATGGCCTTCGGGGATGCCAATCTCCGCGAACGAGCGGTTGCTGCCGTCATGCGCGAGCAGCAAGGTGGCCACCCGGGTGGAGTCGGTCTGAAAGGCGAGCAGCAAGATGTCGGACATCAGTTCAATATGCTCGCCGTACGTCGCGGGGATGCCCGCCGGGGTTTCCCGGGCCGGGTCCTTGGGGTCGCCCATTTTTTCGGTGCGCTGTATCCGCAACTCCAGTTCGCGCACGCCGGTGAGGTATTGGTCCAGCTTGTCCCGGTCATGGGTGTCCAGCCGGTGTTGCATGTCGCGGGCATCTTCCATGGCGAAATCCAGGATGGAGCGCTCCTCGGCGCGGCGCCGTTTCAATTCCAGGGTGCGCTCGCCCGGCGCGCCGGCGCCGAACAGCCGTTCAAAGACCTGCCGCGGATTGGCCTCCGGCGTCATCGGCGTGGTGGGCGAACTCCAGGACATGTTATATTGATAGGCGCAGGCATAACCGGAATCGCACGAGCCGGTGTTCCGCCCGGCGTCGCAGGTCAGTTCCAACGACGGCAGCCGCGTGAGGTGCCCCACTTCGCGGGCGATGGCCTGGTCGATGGAGATGCCGGCATGGATGTCCGTCGCGCTTTTCTTGACCCGTACGCCCGTGAGGAAGGTGCCGTTGGCGCGGGCATGGTCGCCGGCGCCGTCGGTGCCGGGCATGGCGTTCCGATGGTCCAGGCCGCCGATGATTTGGATATGCTCGCGCAACGGATCCAGCGGCTGCATGGTGTGGTTCAACTGGAAATCCTTCTCCTCACCCGTGGGCCACCAGGCTGAGGGGATCGCCCCATTGGGGAAATACAAGAATGCCGTGCGCAACGGTGCGCCGGTGGATGTGGTGGCCAGGTTACCGGGCGCGGCGGAAGTCGCCAACGCGGCGAGGGAACGCGCCGGCAGGAGCGATTGCAGGGCCGGCAACGCGATACAGGCCCCCATGCCCCGCAAAAAGTGGCGGCGGGAAAAGTTGAGGCGGGCAGCCGCCAGCCGTTGCGACTGTTTTTTGCCGGACAGGTTTGAATGATTTGTGCTCATATCGTTCATTTTTCCGCCCGCAGGCGGGTTTTGGCCGGGGCCACCGGCTCGCTGCCGCCGGCCGGCCGCGTTCTTTGAAACGCAGCCGATTCGATCACGCCCGTAATCAAAGACTGCGCCCGCCCATCAGAGGTTTCGATCCGCGCGACGATCTGGTCCACCGTCTCCACATCATTATAGTCCAACCCGCGTCCCAATGCGTAGGTTAACAGCTTTTCCGTGAGCGTCGTGTAAAAATCTTGGGCGTGATTTTTTACCAGGATGGCCTTCATCTCGTGGATGTTGGTAAAACTTTCCCCAGTGACGAGGCTGCCGGTGGCATCGATGGTCTGGTTAAATTCCTGGTCGCGCCACATGCCCATGGCGTTGAAATTTTCCAGCGCCAGGCCGAGGGGATCCATGCGGCTGTGGCAGGAACTGCACAGCGGGCTGTCACGATGCGCCGCAAGGGTTTCGCGCAGCGACGGGGTATGGCCCGGAATGCTCTTCGCGGCATCTTCCAGCGGCGGGATGTCCGGCGGCGGCGGCGGCGGCGGCGTGCCCAAGATATTATCGAGGATGAACAGGCCGCGTTTCACCGGCGAGGTGCGGGTGGGATTGGAGGTGACGCCCAGCACCGTGCCCTGGGTCAGGATGCCCCCGCGCGGGCTGTCCGCCGGCAAATGCACCAGCCGCATCTTCTGGCCGGAAACATCGGGGATGCCGTAATGCCGGGCAAGCGGCCCGTTCAGAAACGTGTAATCCGCATCCAGCAATTCAAGCAGGCTCCGGTCATTGCGCAGGACATAGTCAAAGCATTGCTCCGTCTCCTGCCGCATGGCGGTGCGGATTTCCGACGGCATGGAATTGTCATCCAGCGCGGGATCCGATTTCCCCTCACGTTTCAGCACGACGCGTGGGTCGATGGGGATGGTCTCGATGTCACGGGCGCGCAGCCATTGGCCGGTGAAATCTTTGACAAACCCCTCCGAGCGCCGGTCCTTCAGCATGCGCGCCACCTGCGGTTTCAGATTTTGGCGCAGCCGGCCGGTCTCGGCCAGGTGCAGCAGTTCTTCATCCGGCATGGAGGACCACAGCAGATACGAAAGCCGTGACGCCAGGGAAAACTCGTCGATATATGGAAATTTTCCGGCCGGAGCGTTGGTCGGATCGACCCGTTCATCCAGAAAAAGAAACCGGGGGGACGAGAGGATGGCCACCATGCCCTGGGCCACGCCGGCTTCAAACGTTTTGCCGGGCTGCTGGTAAACACTTTCCGCCAATTTCACCAACCGGTCCAAGGTCACGGCCTCCGGCGGCCGGCGAAAGGCGCGCCGGGCGAACCCGGCCAGTATTTCGCGCGCATAGTCGCGGCGTTCGGCGGCGGCGGCCGGAACTTTCCGGGGAAAATAGATTTTGTAATCCTTCGGTTGCACCCAATGTTCCCGCGCCATCGGCCCGCTGATCTTGACGGAAATGATCTGCATCGCGAGGGCATTGGCTGGCGGCTGGTCTGGCGTGAGCGGTTGCAGTTCAAAGGCAAGCCGGTGGTCGCCCGCCGTCAGGTCTGGTTCATAATGATAATGATAGGGCCGGCCGTTTTCGCCGGCATACTCGTTGTGCAACAATTCCGCATCATCCACCCCGAAGATCAGCCGGCACCGGTTGCTGTCCGAAACATCGCCCAACGGTTTGCCGATCGCCATCACGGAAACATCCACCTGATACTTGCCCGCGATGTCGGCGGTGAAGTCGTTTGAGACCGCGGCCGGCTTGTAGTACGACAGCGTCAAGGCCCGGGGATAGGGGCGCCCGGCACGATTGGTGGTAGCGACGCCACCACCAAGAAACTCCCGCCCGACCAGAAGCTTTTCAGGCATCACCTTCGAAACCGTGGGAACGGCCTCCCGGACGATCTGGTTGGCCGCGACGACATATTTTTCCAGCAACATGGGCGGGAGCGTCAACACGTCGCCGATGTCATCGAATCCGCCGCCCGTATCGTCCGGCGGAAACGCGTTGGCGGTGTCATAATCCACGCCGAGCAGGTCGTGGATGGTGTTGTGGTACTCCGCGCGGTTCAGGCGGCGGATGGTCACCCGGCCCGGGTCGGGATTTTGTGGGTCGGCGTTGAAGACCGACTGCTTGATCCATGCTTCGACGACGAGTTTTTCCGCCGCGGTCGGCTGGGGCTTTTTTTGCGGCGGCATCAGCCCGGCCCGCAAATTTTTGAAGGCATGCCACCACAGGTCGCGGTTTTCGAGCATGGCCTGGTCGTTCGTGAACTGGTCAAACGCAACCTTGCCCTTGTTTTCACCGCCGGCGTGGCAATCAAAGCAGTAATTTTCCAATATCGGGCGGATGTGCTGGCGAAAATCCTCCGCCCCCGCCAATTCGGCGGAGTGCGCGGCGGGGCTGACGGAAACGAGAACCGTCAGGAGCCAGATATAAATTGTGCGGTTCAAACCCATCTTTGGATGCTCATCATATTACCCGATTTCCACCTCCGGAATACAATCCCTCAATGTAGGGAGCACGGGCAGGCTAAGGGCAATAATTTCAATCCTTTATCACCATGTTTGACGCCCGCCGGGGGTGTGAAGTTACCGCGCAAGGACGAAGCCCGCTATTGACGTGGCGAAACGCGTCAATAATCATCCCGAAGGCTCTGGTACCGGTGAAAATGGCCCAGCCGGACGCGTTGGCCGTTGAAATCAAATGTCACCCGACAAAACCATCCTGGCCATCTTCGTCGTGACCTATGCCGGGATCGCGGTCGGGCACATCCCGGGATTGAAGCTCAACCGCGTGGGCATCGCCTTGCTGGGCGCGATCGCCCTGATGATTTTCGGGGGCGTCTCCACCGCTGACGCCGTTTCCTACGTCAACGCGCCGACCATCTGCCTGCTATTCGGATTTTTTGTCATCTCCGCCCAGCTCCGGCTCTCGGGGTTCTATGATCAGGTCGCGGCGGCCCTCGCCAACCAGCTCGGCCATCCGGCGCGGTTTCTATTGATCCTGATGCTGGCGACGGGCGGGCTCTCGGCGTTCCTGAATCACGACATTGTGGTCTATGCCTTTGCGCCGATCACGGCCATCGCGCTGCTGCGAAAGCAGATCAATCCGGTCCCCTTTCTGATCGCGCTGACCATTTCCAGCAACATCGGCGCGGGTGCCACACTGATCGGCAACCCGCAGAACATGATGATCGGCCAGGTGGCGGAATTGAATTTTGGCAAATACATGTTGTGGAGCATCGTGCCGGTCACATTTGCGATGTTCGCCACCTATGGCATCATCTGGCAGCTCTCGAAAAAAAATCTGCAGCTGGCGGTGTCGGTGCCAACCGGGCCGGCCGAACCGGCCCATGAATTTAACCGACCGCACACAATCAAAGGCATCGTCATTCTCTTTGTGGTCGTCGGGCTGTTCTTCACCTCCATCCCGAAAGAAGTGATCGCGCTGGCGGCGGCGGGCATCCATCTGGCCAGCACCAAATTCCGCACGGAAGATCTGCTGAAGCTGGTGGAATGGCCGATCCTGGTGCTGTTCATCGGCCTGTTTGTGGTGGCGGGGGCGTTTCAATCCACCGGTTACGGGGAACAGGCCATCCACTGGCTGGCGCAGGGCGGATTTAACCTGGACGCCCCGGTCAACCTGGCGCTGACGACGGCCGGGTTGTCCAATCTGGTGGGCAATTCCGCCGCGGTGATGCTGCTGCTCAAGGTGACCAACCTGACCGCGCCCGCCGTACCGTACATCCTGGCGCTGGCCAACAGCTTTGGCGGCAGCCTGATCATCATCGGCAGCGTGTCGAACATCATCGTGGTGCAGCAGGCGAGAGAGATGGGGATCAAGATTTCCTTCTGGGATTTCGCGCGGCTGGGCATTCCCGTGACCTTGGCCGCCCTGGCCGGACTGCTCGCGTGGGTGGCTTTGATGGGGTGAAGGGAACAGATGCGAGATGCGGGATGCGATGGGAAAAGTTTGAGGTAGGGACAGTGCGCTGCGCTGTCCGACCATCCGCACTTCCCCGGCTTCGGCGGATGGTCTCCAAGCCGGCGGCAAAAGACAAAAAAGCGCCGCCGGGGACATCGCAGCGCGATGTCCCTACCTATGATGGAAATTTCCGGAAGGGTGTTGACAATTTTTCGGAACGGGCGTTTAATCGATTTGCTTCCGGCAGAAATGCCTTGGCACGGTTCCTCAAACCTTCCTGCGCCCGTAGTGTATACGTGCGTTGCCATATGGCCAAGATACGCCCCTGAACCAGTCCTCATGATTTTTCGGCGCGTCGCGGCCCAACATCAAACCAAACCTGTTTTGTAGAAACCATTGAATGGATATGGTTACGGGACCAGACAGAGAGGGGAACCCCCTCATCCTAACCTTCTCCCCCAAGTGGGAGAAGGAATCCGCGTCAGGCGGTTTTAGACGCACGGCAGTGACTGACGCCTCTGTTTTGATCTTATCTGCAAGGCAAATCAAACCCTAAACCACGCCCGCGAAGAGCGGAGCGACACGAATTATGGCTGCAGATAGATACCGTTGGTCGGCATACGAATCCGCCCTTGTCTTCGCGATCACTCAGGCGCTTCAACGGCATTTCAGAACCGCCGACCATGAACCTCATTGTTTCCGGAATCCTCCGTCGCGCCAGCAACCTCGTCGACGTCGAACCCACCATCGCCCTGTTCATCGGTGCCGCCCTGCTCACGGTGTTTCTCACCGCCCTGTTCGCGGCCCGGCCAGCCGTTGAACCCGGCGGTCCCAGCCTGATCTGGACGATT
>DATHQS010000270.1:0-12214 GCA_035482455.1 Candidatus Acidiferrales bacterium
ATTGCGTGACTTGCCGACTCTTGACCGCTTCCGTTTCCGCTTTCTGCCTCGCCTGCCGCTCTTTCGCCAGAGAAGCTGAAACAACAATCAAACTCGCAACGAGGAGCACTGCGACGAATCCAATGCCGATGAACAAAAATTTGTGCCGTAAAACCGCCTTTTGCAATTTGTACAACGTGCTTGGGGGACGGGCCAAAATTGTTTCGTCGACCAGAAAGCGCTGAACGTCCAGAGCCAGGCCGCTGGCTGTCGCGTAACGGCGCGTGCGGTCCTTCTCCAAAGCCTTCATCACTATCCAGTCCAAATCGCCACGAACTTTGCGAATCAGCGTGGGCGGTTCGGAATGATGACAATGCGCGACGTTAGTCAAAACTGCCTCGGTCAATTTACTCAGCCTGGTGGACGGTCGGAGGGGCTCCTCTTCACGGATCACGCGCCGGATTTCATCGAGACCGGCTTTCAAAAGTTCACCCGCATCAAACGGCGTCGAACTCGTCAATAATTCGTATAGCAAAACACCAAGGCTATAAATATCCGTACGCGTGTCCACGTCCACACTGGCGAGCGCCGCCTGTTCAGGACTCATGTAGGCAGGTGTTCCGATAAGCATCTCGAAAGCCGTGAAAAGTGTTTTGTCGGTTAAACGCTGGTTAGTGGTCGCTTTGGCGATTCCAAAATCGATCACCACGGGCAGCGCCATGCCTTCGAGAGTCCGGGTCACCAGAATGTTGGAAGGCTTGATATCCCGATGGATGATTCCTTTTTGGTGCGCATGTTGAACCGCCTGACAGACTTGGACGAAGAGTTTCAACCGATCCTCGGTGGCCAAAGAATTTTGATCGCAATACTCAGTAATTTTGACGCCACGGACGAGTTCCATTACAAAATACGGCCGACCAGATTCTGTCGCACCTGCATCGAACACCTTGGCGATATTGGGATGATCCATTAGCGCGAGCGCCTGCCGCTCAGCTTCAAAACGGGCGATGACGCTTTTAGTGTCCATGCCGGGCTTGATGATTTTCAGGGCGATGCGGCGACGAACCGGCTCCTCCTGTTCGGCCATGTAAACCACGCCACAGCCCCCTTCACCGATCTGCTGCAACAATTTGTAGCGGCCAATTCTATCCCCTAGTTTTTCACCGGATGAAGCAGTCAACCTGGCGTCCAATGTAGATTTCTGAGGTGATTGCTCCAAAAAATCCCCGGCGCGATCATAGGCTTTCAACAAAGCGTCAACCCGTAGGCGCAATTCTTCGTCATTGCCGCAGGCTTGCTTCAAATACGCCGCGCGTTCGGCAATGGGCAATGTTGTGGCCTCCGTAAAAACAACCACGTCACGATTGGGGGAATCGTTCATTTAATCATGTGAATCATTCCCTCCTTGATTCTGGAAATCAAACGGAAACGCCTTGATTTATGCCTTTGTACATTCATTGAATCGCGGTTATAAATTGCGCACATTCTGCAGGCCATAAATACAATGCGAGATTTTTAGTTCAAATGGACAAAGAAATATAAACGGTAGCGAGCAAACTTTAAAATCGGATGAAACGGATAGGAATATCAACTCCCGATTCAATGCAACGAGTTGCGAACAGATGTCGCAGGTCATGTTGCCTTAGTTTCGCGATCCCGATTTTCGAACACGCCTTTTTCAAAGTGATTGGGCATTCCGTCATCTCCATAATTTTGCCTTTGCAAAGGCCGCCCTTCTCTACTTGCATCCGTTTCAGCAAATCATCCATGTCAGAAATGATTGGGATGCGTCGAATTTCCCAATTTTTTGTGCCGGTTTTAGGATTCCCGCGAATAATAATTTCCTTGCGGATCCAATCAACATCTTCCCAATTTACCCAGTGCGCCTCCGTGTAAAGTCGCGTCCCGCTGTAGGACAGAAATTCAACAAGATTCGCAGCCTTCGACCCCCAACTGCCAGACCGTCTGATTTGTGAAACCAACTTTTGGAATTGGTCGCGTTCCGGTAAGTCCAAGATTTTTTGACCAATCTTAGCACGAGAAAGTTCTGCGGCGGGATTTTCAAGTTTATCGCCGCCGCTTTGCACCTGAGCTTTAATTCCTTCATCGAAAATCAACCGTAGAGTACCCGCAACATTGTTAAAGTATTGACTAGCAATTTCAGTTTGAAGGTTCGCAGACCAGTTACGACATTGCTGCGGCGTTATTTCATTCAAAGTATGATTCCAAAGGTCTGGCCAAGATGATTTGATTTTTCTGATACATAGCGACCGGTAGCCCTTGCTGCTTTCCTTCATCGAGGGATCATGTTCAACACGCTTTTTGAACAATTCGACTGCATCGCTGAAAAGGAAACTCGGCTTTTCGGCTTTCGCGCCATTGGTGTGCTTGTCCTTCAAAAAATCCACCAGCTTCAGTTGTGCGGTGGTCCAGACCGTTGTTTCTAAGCTCTCACGAATGAGCTTGCCCTTGATTTTTAATCGGGCAAAATATGTCCCGCTGCTGACGTATTGCAGCAAGTGCGGAACGCGTGGGAATGACCGCCATTTGCCGTCTTTAGAGAGGCGATTGGCGCTTTTTTTTCCGCGTTGACCAGGTAAATCATTGTTCTGTGTAATCATGACGGTTTGAATCGCGCGGGATACAATTCGCGGATACAATGCTCAATAGAGCATTGGTTTGAACCGTCGTCAAGTGCTTGATTTTAATGATTTTGGTAGGTTATCCAAGTGGCTAAAGGGTGCAGACTGTAAATCTGTCGGCTAACGCCTTCAATGGTTCGAATCCATTACCTACCACCACTTCAAGGCCCGGAGGGAACAAAGGGAAACGGCTTGGGCGAAATCTGACCACTTTTTCCGCCGGAATCACGGTTGCCGGCTGGCCGGGGAACCAAGCACTTCCAGCGCCCGGACGGTGGCGGCACCGCGGGTCTCCACCCCGAGTTTTTCAAAAATTTCCTGCACATGCTTTTTCACGGTGGATTCGGTGATGCCCAAAATGGTTGCGATGTCCGGGTTCGTCTTGCCTTGGGCGAGCCAGAGCAGCGTTTCCGTGGCGCGGGCCGTGAGGCCGAATTTCTGCAAGGGGACGGTGGATGAAAAATCCGGTTTGAATTCCCGGCTGGTCTGCCGTTCGGCGCGGCGCAACCGCGCTTCGATGGCGCGGATGAGGTCCGCGTTGGCCACGGGTTTGGTCAGGTAGTCGTCGGCACCAAGGTTCATGCCGCTCCGGAGATCATCCTTTTCCCCCTTGGCGGTAAGGAATATGAATGGCACGAGCGCCAGGCCGGCGTCCTGCTGCAACGCCTGCAGCACGCCGTGGCCGTCCAATTCCGGCATCATGACATCGCAGAGCACGAGGTCCGGCTTTTCCCGCCGGGCCACTTCCACGCCGACACGGCCGTTCTCGGCCTCGAGGGGTTCATAGTCATGATAGCGGAGCAGCGCGGCAATGTTCCGCCGCATCTCGGGTTCATCTTCGATCACTAATATTTTTTTCATGGTTGCCTTAAAATATGGGAAGCCTGACCGTGACGATTGTTCCCCGGCCAATTTGACTGTCCAACTGGACCTTTCCGCCGTGCAGCTCGGCGCAGCGTTTCACGAGCAACAAGCCGAGGCCGGTGCCGGGCCGCGTGCCCACATTGCCGCCGCGGTGAAAGGCCTTGAACAGATGCTGCCGGTCTTCCTCGGAAATGCCGATGCCCTCGTCACGGATGACACACACTGCTTCCAATCCATCCCGGTCGACCGTGAAACGCACGGTCTGGCCCGACTCGGAATATTTCACGGCGTTACTCAGGACATTTATGAAGATATGACCGAGCAGGCGCTCATCCGCCCGGGATTCCGGCGGCACTGAATTCAGCGACACGTGGATATCGCACCGGTGATTGGTCGCGGAACGGACCTCGTCCACAATACGGTGGCAGAACACATTCAGATCCAGCGGCGCGGGCTGAAAGTCCAGCTTGCCGGCGTCCAGGCGGCTGAGCACCAGGATCTCCTCCATCATGCCAACCATCCGGCGGGTGTTCCGGGTGATGGATTCCAATTGCTCTTCGCGTTCGGCGGGCCGCATCTTCTGGTAAAAGTCCCGGAGCAACTCGGCGGAAGACTGGATGATGCCGAGCGGGGTGCGAAATTCATGCGACACCATCGAGACGAAATTGCTTTTCAACTGGCTGAGCTCCTTTTCGCGGGCCAACGTCAATTGCAGTTCAGCCTCGGCCTGCTTGCGATGGCTGATATCGACCAGCATGGCGAGCAGATGCTCCTCGCCGTTGAACTCGATGACGACGCCGGAAGCGAGCATCGTGGAGACCTTGCCGTGGCGGTTGCGGAAACCGCATTCCCGGCCGCGGATCGAGTCAGCGGACCGGACCGCTTCCCAGAACCGCTGGCGGTCCGCCGGGCTTTCCCAGACGCCCAACTCATTCGCGGTGCGTCCAAGCACCTCCTCGCGACTGTAGCCCGTCCAGTTCAAAAACGAGTCGTTGGCGAGCACGAACTTCGCGTCGCGCGCACGGGAAATGGCGGTGATGATGGGACTGGCATGAAAGGCGGCGCTGAAGCGCGCTTCGCTTTCGCGCAACCGACGTTCACTGGCACGCAACTCGGCCTCGGCCTGCTTGCGTTCACTGATGTCGTCGAGCAACGCCTGGATGACCTGGCGGCCGCTCCATTGGATGCGGGTCAGCGACACTTCCAGCTGGATCTCCCTGCCCTGCGGGGTGCAGCTCACCCATTCGAACCGCGCGCTGCCATTGGTCAGGCATTCCTGGATATGTTTGCGGGTCAGTACGGCGGAGCTTTCGCCATTCGGCTGAAAAGGGGGCGAGGCATCGGTCGGGAATTTGCCCAAAAGCTCCTGCGCGCTCTGGCGGCCCATGATTCGCACCGCGGCGGGGTTCACCTCCAGAAATTGGTTTTCATCGTGCAGGATGACGCCATGGCTGGAGCCTTCGAAGAGCGCCCGGAATTTTTCCTCGGACTCGCGGAGCGCCTGGTCCGCCCGCTTGCGCTCGGTATTGTCGATGATGCTGGCACGGATCAGGTTCCGGCCTTCGGCCGGCAGACGCAACAGGCGGACTTCGGTCGGGATGAGCTGGCCACCTGGCCGTTGGTGAATCCATTCAAAGACCGGGGTGCCGCCGGCGAGGGCTTCATCCATCAGCTCGCGGGCGAGTTCGGCGGACCGCCGGCCACCGGGCTGAAATTCCGGGCTCACATCCGCCGGCGTGAGCTCGGCCAGTTTTTCCAACGGCACCCCGTAGAGGGCGGAGGCATGTTCGTTGCCGAAGTGGAACCGCCCGGTGACGCCGTCAAAAACCACGATCGCCTCCGGCGCATGTTCGACGAGGGCGCGAAACTGCGCCTCGCTGGCCGTCAGCGCCACGGTGCGTTCCGTGACGCGGCGTTCGAGCGACTGGTTCAGCTCGAGCAACTCCTGCTCGGTTTTTTTCCGTTCGGAATCATCCCGGGCCACGATCATCAGGCGCAGATTCCCGCCATGCCGCACCGGCGAGAGCAGCAGGTCCATGGGAATATCTTCACCATTGGCGCGCCGCCCCAGCCATTCAAACCGCTGGGTGCCATGGGCCAGCGCGCGTTCGATCCAAGCCCCGGCGGCCTCCCTCGAGGACCGTCCGTCCGGCTGCTGTTCCGGCGCCAGGGTTTCCGGAGTTTGGGCGAGGAGCCAGGCCTTGTCGGGGCCGCCGACCATTTTCACGGCCGCATCATTGCAAGCGACATACTTTTGAGTCTGCGGATCCAATATGAGAATGGCGTCGGCGCTGGCATCGAAGAGTTCACGGAATTTTTCCTCGCTCTCGCGGAGCGCGGCCTCAGTGCGCTTGCGGTCGGTGATGTCGCGCGCGACGGACACGTTCAAGCTCCGGCCATCCATCCGGATTGAGGTCACCAACACCTCCATCGGGAACTCGGTGCCATCCAGGCGGCGGCCCACCCATTCGAACCGGTGCCCGCCATTTTTTTCCACGAGGGCGATGATCTCGGCGGTTTTTTGGCCGCTCGGGGTGCCGTCCGGTTGCAGCGGCGGAGAGAAGTCCTCGGGCCGCATGTTGAGAAACCTTTCCTTCGAGTCGGCCCGCATGAGTTCGACGGTCGCCTGATTGCAGTCCACAAACCTGCCAGTCTGCGGATCAACCAGCAAGATGGCATCGGCACTGCGCTCAAACAGGAGCTGGAACATGGAGGGATTATTCCCGAACGGCGGCGCGGGCGCACTGGGACTTTTGTCCCATTTACCATCTGATGCGGAAGGGGTTATCATAAACTCATGGAAACGAGTTGTACGGGACTGACTTATGCCGGCCCGATGGAAGGCCAAGAACGCGCCGGTCGCCCGAAGGATGCCGGCACACCGCCTGGAATGGAGCCAAGACAATCATGAGACTGTTTCAACCTTTGGGCATCCTAGCCAGTCACGGGCGAATCTGCAAACCGGCAGATTGTTTCCGCCGGCAGGCTCTCCGCGTGGAACTCCGCATCAAACATCCATGAGCACGAGCACACTCACCGGCCCGAAATTTTCCGCGGCGTTTGGCACCGGGTGGATCGAGGCATGGAATTCGCGGGAGCTCGAACGGATCTTGAAACATTATGCGCGGGACGTGGAGTTTACCTCGCCGTTTGTCAGCCAGTTGCTCGGAGGGGATGAAAACACGATACGCGGAATCGCGATGCTGCGGGTTTACTTCCATCGCGCGTTGAATGCCTATCCGGACCTGCACTTCAAATTGCGCCGGGTGTACACCGGCAACCGCAGTTTGGTGATCGAATATCACAGCGTCGCCGGCCGGCTGGCGGCCGAGACGATGGAGTTCAACGACTCGGGACTGATCATGCGTGTCAACGCCCACTACACGGCGGCAAAACCAAAGCCAGTGCGTCGCCGGTAAGGCGGCGGCCGGAGCGGGCAACGGGACTATCGTCCCATCGGGGTTCGCGCTGGGAATGGAACTAATTGCGGGCTTTCTCTTCTCATTTACATGAAACGAACATTCAAGCCCGCATTCAAACCCACGACTGCCGGATTTAGGCCGGGAAACCAACGTTTTGGGCGACGCCCGGGCGGTGCCTGCGCAGGACCGGCAGGGCACCACTTCCCGTCGACGAGTTCCGGAACTTCCGGAAAATCCCGGCTGCTGCCCGCGTCTGATGCCGCACTGGACCCCGTCAGGAAGTTTGGAATCTTCGTGGGGTGGCTGCGATTATTTCAGAGCATCATCTACGGGCGCCATGTCAATCCCCTGCGGAAAACGGCGGGCAATGAAAAATAAACCGTCCGGCATCCACCTGCGGAGGCCCTCACGCATCGCCCCGCCTGTGAATGAAATTCACCGGCGGGACTTGGGGCCAAAACAGGTGCCGATACTCTGGCAAACGCACCTTTGGACCAAGCCGATCCATGCCGTAACCCAACCGCACCCCATGATCGGACCCGCTGACATCCTGCATCTGCAAACCACCGGCCCGCGGGATTTATCCATGAAGCGAAACGAACGAAACGGATCCGCCGCCGCCCTGGGCAGCGAGGTGACACTCCGCGTGGTGGACCTGCAGCCGATGAAACGGTTCTACCAGGATTTCCTGGGGTTCGAACTGATGGGTGAATTTCCCAATGCGGCGCTGCTGGAGATCACCAGCAGCGATGGCAAGACGGTTCAGGCCATCGGCCTGTTGAAACGCACGGCAAACGGCGTCCCGAAACACCATGCCGGCATCCGCATTGTCGTCTCATTCACACCCGATGAATACATGATAACCCAACGGCGGCTGGAACACTTTGGCATCCGGCTGGACAAAAAAACCGATAACCGGATACGCATCCAAGATCCGGAAGGGAACCGGGTGGAACTGGTCTGCCGGCATAAAGGCGGCGGCCGGCGGACAGGACGACGCCGAGATTACCGCTAGAGTGTTTTCAGAAACGCCCCAAGGCCCGGGCGGGCGTCAGCGCCGCTCCGGCGGAATGCCCCGGATCAGCGCGGCAAATGAGCGGTGCAGGCTCAAATCCACCGGACGATGCCTGGTGGCGGTGCTGGCCGGGTATGCGCCCAGGAAATCACCGCTCTTCCAGTCGTTGCGCGGCCGGATGGGCCGGGTGCAAAAGTCGCCGCCGCAGTTCGGGCAGACGTTGAGCAGGATTTTCTCCGCGCATTCGCGGCAGAAGGTGCATTCAAAAGTGCAGATCATCGCGTCCGTGGCCTCGGGCGGCAACGGCGCGTTGCAGTTCTCGCAGCTGGGTCTCAGTTCGAGCATGGTGATTTCTTGCAGTTTGTGGCGGCTTACGTTGAGAGCGCGTGGGTGGCGTGGGTGACCGCCGCCCCGGCGCGCAGCGACGCGGCCACCATCGCGGCTTCCGTGAGTTCCGTCTCGGTGGCACCGGCCTTGCGCGCATTGTCGGCATGGATGTCGATACAATACGGGCATTGCGTGGTGAGCGCCACGGCGACAGCAATGAGTTCCTTGTATTTCACCGGTATGGCGCCCTCGGCGACGGCGGCCTGATCGAAAGCCCAGAAGGCCTTCATCACCTCCGGTGCGAGATTGTTCATTTTTCCGATCTTGGCCAGGTTTTTTTGGTTATACATATTTGCATTCATCGAAAATATTTTTACACGGCCAGAGGCGGGCCGACAATGGGACTTCCGGCCCGTTTTTTCACGGCGCGTTGAGTATGCGGTAAAATTTTTGCGGCGAAAGATGAGCGGTCTCGTCGGTGAAATTGACGCTGCCGAGCAGGTTTCCCACCGTGCCCGCGACGCTCCAGTTCAAAAGGTCGGGGGAACCAAAGATGGTGTACACCCCGGGCGGACCGGTGATCCCAAACTGGAAGGCACCGACCAAAGGACGCGGGTTGACCAACTGGACCGCCAAGGGATAAGTGAAAACGGAGACGCCTTGATTTTTTAAAAGGGTGACCTCCCCGGCGAGCGTAGTAGTGGCCAACGGTTCAGGCAGCACGAAGGTGGTGAGCGGATTACCATCGAGGAGTGGTGTGCCCAGTTTACTGAGATCCGGCGGCAAGGTGAGACTGGTGAGCTGATTGCCCGAGAGGACAAGAGTGCTCAAATTCGTCAGACCCGCCGGCAAGGTGAGGCTGGCCAGACGGTTCCCGGTAAGGTCAATCTGGACGAGGTGGTTGAGATCCGGAGGCAACGCAAGATTCGTCAGCTGATTGAACCGGAGAAACACCTCGCCCAGGTTCGTCATGCCCGGAGGCAGGGCCAGCTTGGTGAGCCGGTTGTTGTTGAGTTCGAGAAAATTTAATTTTGCCAGCCCCGGAGGCAGGGTGAGATTGGTGAGCTGATTGTCATCGATCTGCAGAACGCCCATGTTTGTAAGGCCTGCGGGCAGGGTGAAGCTGGTGAAATGATTTTCGGAAAGCCCGAGAAAAGTCAGGCCGGTCAAGTTCGAAGACAGGTTCAAGCTCGTGAGCTGGTTCCCCAGCAGGTCAATCCCGCCCAATTTAGCCAGCCCGGGAGGCACGGTCAGGTTCGTCAGTTGATTGAAGAACAGGGTGAGGAAGGTCAGGTTCGTCATATCCGCCGGCACCGTGAAGCGGGCGAGTTGGTTACCCCAGAGCTCAAGCTGGGTCAACGCGGTCATCCCCGCCGGCAAGGTGAGGTTGGTGAACTGATTTTGGGCGAGGCTGAGAAAATCCAGGTTCGCCAGGGTGGAAGGCAGGTTGAGATTGGTGAGCCGGTTATTTTCGAGGTCGATCGCGGTCAACGCCCCCAGCTCCGCGGGCACAATCAGGATGGTCAGTTGATCGGAAAAAAGTTCGAGGTCGGCGAGGTTCGTCATATCCGGAGACAGGGACAAGCGGACGAGCGGATTCGCGCCGAGGTCCAGAAAGTTCAAGTTCGTCAGCCCGGCCGGGAAGGAAATGCTGGTGAGCTGGTTGGACTCGAGATTGAGGAAGGCCAGGTTGTGGGCGGTTTCCAACCCCTGCACGTTGCTGATGTTTCGGGAGGTGGCGGTCAGTGTGGTGAGGTTGAGCATGTCCTGCTCCGTTAACGGCGCAACGGGTATTTGCAATGTCTCGCGGATGGCGGCTTCGAGGCCGGGGTCGGAGATGGATACGACCTGCGCGAAGGCCGCGAAGCCGTTCAGCGACAGCACGGCCAGCAGCAGCGGCCGGATGATCTGAAAAATGGTTTTCATAAAAATTGAGCGGTTCGGTTCCAGCGCTTCACGGCCCGGCTACGAGCACCACACGGAAGCCGAGAATGAAATCAGTGATAAATGGGCTGACACCCTCGGTCTGACGGCGACCTGACCGGCAATCCGATCCGAAGGAGTCCCAAGCCCCGCCGCGGATGACCTTGACGCCTTGCGGGTTTGAAGCCGGACCTTGCGGATCGGTCACAACTCCGCCCGGATAGGGACCGTACCAATCCTGGCACCATTCCAGGACGTTTCCTTCCATGTCGTACAATCCCCAGGGATTCGGCGCCTTCTGCCCGACGGGATGCGTCCCGAACCCGCTGTCACCCGCAAACCATGCGTAGTTGGCAAGGTCGGTGACATTCGTATCGTCACCGTAGTAGTACCGGGTGGTGGTGCCTGCCCGGGCGGCATATTCCCATTCCGCCTCCGTCGGCAGACGATATTGGCTGCCGGGCGGGATATGCCCGGCGGCCAGCTCCTGTTGCGTAAGCTTGGCGCAATAGTTGGTCGCGTCCAGCCAGCTGACGCTTTCCACCGGCCGGTTCAAATCTCCGGGGAAACCACTGGGGTTGGAACCAATGACAGCGAGATATTCTCCCTGGGTCACTTCGTATTTCCCCATCCAAAACCCGTGACTGAGGGTCACCGTGGTCTGCGGGCCTTCGTCCGGCTGGCGGAACAGTTCGCTTGCCGGAGTGCCCAGGTTAAAAGCGCCCCGGGGGATGAACACCATGTCCGGAGGCGGGGTTTGAAACTGCGTGCGATAAAATTTCCGCGGAGCAAGACCGGTGGCCTCGTCGGTGAAATTGATCCTGCCGAGGGGATTTGCCACGGTATCCACGATGCTCCAAGTCACGAGGTCGGCGGAACCATAGATGATGTAAAACCCGGGCGGCCCGGTGATCCCAAACTGAAAGGCGCCTTCCAGCGGGCGCGGACGGATCAACTGGGTCGCGAGCGGATAGGTAAAAACGGAGATGCCCTGGGACTGTAAATTGGTAAGGGTTAAAAAATTCACGATCAAATTCGACGAGGCTGCCAGCGGATCGGGCAAAACGAGGGTGTTAAGCGGATTGTCAAGGAAACCAAGCGTGACCAAATGCAACATGTCGGGTGGCAAGGTCAAATTGGTCACCAGATTGCCGGTAAAGAACAGCCCGGTTAAGTTGGTCATACCCGCTGGCAAAGTCAGGCTGGTGAGCTGATTTCCACCAAGGTCGAGCGACTGCAAGCGATTCAGATCAGGTGGCAGGACAACACTGGTCAGACGATTGGCGGTGAGATTTAGCGCGGTGAGATTGGTCAACCCCACGGGCAAGGTCAGGCTGGTGAGGTTGGTATTTCCCCGGATACGGAGAGCGGATAACTGATGCAGGTCCGCAGGCAGGCTGATGGCGCGGAGCGGGCCGTCGCTGACATCAAGCAAACTCAACCCGGTGAACCCTGCGGGCAGCGTAAAGTTGGTGAACAGGTTGGCGCGGAAATGAAGGAATCTCAGACCGGACAAATTCGCGGGGAAATTGAGGGCGGTGAACCGGTTCACATCGAGGTTGAGGTCGGACAAATTCCCCAGATCACCGGGCAAGGACAGGTTCGTGAGCTGATTGAACGAGAGGTCCAGTTCGTCCAGATTGGTCATGCCGGCGGGCAAAGTGAAGGTGGCGAGCAGGTTCTGGGACAGGTTCAGCTCGGTCATGCCGGACATGCCCGGTGGAAAGATCGCGTTGGTCAAGGGATTGCCCGCGAAATAAAACGTGCTCAGGTTCGTGAACCCGGCGGCGAGGGAAAAATTGGTGAACAAATTGAAGCCGAGGTCCAGATTGACCAAGGAGACCAGATTCGAGGGCAGGTTGATGCCGGCGAGCTGATTGTTCTCAAGGTCGAGATTCGTCAAACCGGTCAAAGTTGAAGGCAAAACCAGGCTGGCGAGACTTGCGCCTTCAATATTGAGCGAGGCGAGATTCGTCAGCCCATTGGGCAGGAAGCAATTGGTGAGCGGGTTGGAACTGAGGTCGAGAACCTTCAGCTTGGTG
>DATHQS010000271.1:0-7122 GCA_035482455.1 Candidatus Acidiferrales bacterium
TCACGTCTTGCTGGGTGAACTCCACCAGACAGACCTCGCCGGCTTGCGCCCCGCCCAACACCGCCGCCAAGGCACCAGCCCACGTAAAGTGTAAACCATCTCCCCGGTCTAAAGTGTCAGCGATGTTCCCGGTCCGTGCCCTCCCTAGCCCTCTCCCCGCTTAGTCGCGGGGCGAGGGAACCAGAGGCGGCGGGTTGTTTAATGCGCAACGAACCACGGCGCGCGTTTCGGACGGAGTTTACTATCAATAAAAAAAGCGAGGCCGTGGGGCCTCGCTTTGAAATGGGGTGGGGTGGGTTAAGCCTTCTTCTTGGCTTCGTCGCCCTTTTTCCAGGTGCGCTTGGGGGCCTTGGTGATCATGCCCTTCTTGATGGCGGCGGCGGAGACGCGCACATAGCGCACTTCACCGCTGGGCATGATGGCCTTGACGCGCTGGAGGTTCACAAAGAACCGGCGCTTGGTGATGGCGGTCACGTGCGTGCCGATACCGCCAGATTTCTTGGATTTACCTGAGCGCCAGATGATGCTGCCCTTCATCGGGCGTTTGCCTGTCAATTCACAAATGCGTGCCATAAATTTTCTTTCGTAAAAGGCCGGAAAGACTATCAGCCAAAGCCTTGAAGGCAAGATTTATTTTGGCGGAAAATCGGTCGGCCAACCGGACGGTTTTAGAGCGGCAGCTTGCTCATGCCGGCGATGAGGTCGCCGGATTCGGTGAACTGCCGGTTCCAGCGCTTCAAATGGCTGGTATCGAGGCGGAGAATCTCCAAGGCGGCCGTGAAGGTCGCGCTCCGGGCCAGTTCCGGACGGTCCGCGCTGTGGGTCATGCCGTCGCCAATGGCCACGGCGGCGGCGATTTTGTCAAAATCGCCCGCGTTTTGCGGGTCGTGGTGGTAGCGGATGCTGGCCACGAGTTGTGGCGGCAACTGCCATTTCTCGAGCAAGGTTGCGCCGATGACCGCATGGTTGGCACCGAACAGGAGCTGTTCGGTCTCGAGGGTTTCAGTGGTCGTGGGCCGGTGGAAATCATGGCCGCTTTTCTGCGGGGTGCTCTGGGCGAGGATGACCTTGCCGATGTCATGCATCAACCCGGCGGTAAAGAGGAGATTGCTGTCCAGCCCGGCGGATTCCGCCGCGAACTTGGAGTTGAACGCCGTGGCCACGCTGTGCTTCCACAGTTTGGCGGTGTTCAGGCCACCGAAGCTGATCTGGGGGTAGCAGTTGCTGCCGTTGATCATGGCAGTCAGCAGATAGATGGACTGGTAGCCGACGCGGTTGACCGCATCGTTGACGGAGGACACGGGTTCATCGAGCCCGAAAAAGGCGCTGTTGCATATCTGGAGCAGCTTGGCGGTCAAGGACTGTTCGAGCGAAATGATGCGGACCACCTCATCGAAATTGGTGTTCACGTCGCTGAGATACGGCAGCAACTTGGGCAGCAGTGACGGGGATACCGGCAGCACTTCCACCTGGTCCAACATGGCCCGGATATTTTGCATGGGTCTGGCTTTTGATCAAAAATGTCGTTGTCCGCGTAAAATGTTCGTGCGTTACCGGCGTTATGCCGTAAATTCAGTGCTCATTTTTTATGGCCACACTAAAACCATTTGCCGCATTGCGACCCAAACCCGAACTTGCCGCCCAGATCTGTGAACTGCCCTACGACGTGATGTCGTCGGACGAGGCGCGCGTGATGGCGGCCGGCAACCCGTTGAGTTTCTTGCACGTGAGCAAGCCGGAGATCGACCTGCCGGCGGACACGGACATTTATTCATCGGCGGTCTACGCCAAAGGTAAAGAGAATTTCAGCAAGCTTATCGCCCAAGGCGCGTTCAAGCAGGATGAGAAGCCCAATTTCTACCTGTATCGCCAGGTGATGGGGCAGCATGCGCAGACCGGTCTGGTGGCCGCCGCGAGTTGCGAGGAATACCTGGCCAACATCATCAAGAAGCACGAGTTCACCCGGCCGGACAAGGAAGACGACCGCGTGCGGCACATCGAGGCGCTGAATTCGCAGACCGGGCCGGTGTTCCTGACGTATCGCGCGGTGGCGGCGTTCGACGAATTCGTGGCGAAGAAGACGGACGAGACGCCGGCCGTGGATTTCACGGGCAAGGACGGGGTGCGCCATACTTCATGGGCTTTTTCCAGTGCGGAGGAGATTGCGTTCGTCGAGGCGCAGTTTGCGGCGATTCCATTTTTATACATCGCGGACGGGCATCATCGCAGCGCGGCGGCGGGGCGGGTGTTCCAGTCGCGCAACGGCGCGGGCCACAGCGGGCAGTTTCTCACGGTCATTTTCCCGCACAACCAGATGCAGATCCTGCCGTACAACCGGGTGCTGAAAGATTTGAACGGCCTCACGCCGCAGGAACTGATGAAGAAACTGGAGGAAGTTTTTAACATCGTTCGCATGGGTGTGCCGACGCCGACGGCGAAGCATGAGCTGGGGTTGTTCATCAACAAGCGCTGGCACACGCTGACGTTCAAGGCCAAGCTGGCGGCCATTGATGACCCGATCGAAAAGCTCGACGTGACGTTGCTGCAGAAGAACGTCCTCGCGCCGGTCTTTGGCATCGACGACCCGCGCACGAGCAAGAAGATCAATTTCGTGGGCGGCATCCGCGGCACGGCGGAACTCGAGAAGCTGGTGAACAGCGGCGAGTACGCCTGCGCGTTCAGCATGTTCCCGACGAGCATCGAGGATTTGATGACGATTGCGGACGCGGGCGGCATCATGCCGCCGAAGAGCACGTGGTTCGAGCCGAAGCTGCGCGACGCGATGTTCTGCCACATGATCTGAGCGCCGGACGCGCGGATTAGGGCATCGTCAGCCGGTAAAACATGGCATCAGAGGAGATGGCATTGGTCATCCGGTACGCCGCGCCGACTATGCTGGGGGACTTGGCCAGCTTGGTCCACGCCGCATCGTCAGCGAGATTGGTTGATGAATACAATGCGTAACCGGTCCAGTTGGTGCCCCAGGACAGGACCAGATTTTTGCCGACTGTGAACGAGGTGATGGTGGGGGCATCCAGGATGTGTATGAGATGCCGCACATAATTGGGTTCTGACGACTGATACCAGGTGTTGGCGGAGACATCCAAGCTGGAAGCGGAATGCGACGCGAGCAGGCCGTTACCGAGATAAATGGTGACGTGATTAAGGTTGAGGATGTTGGTGTCTCCGGACCAGTTCCAGCCGACGAGGTCGCCCGGCATCATGTTGGTCAAGGAATACACTTCCGTGGCATAGCCACCAAGAATCAGGCAGGTGTAGGCCAGATGGGCGGCGCCCGGTTCGCCGTAGGTCGGCGGCACCCGGCTGGGAATGAACATCCCGCCGCCCCGCTGGCCGGCCTGGCTACCAATGCAACAGGAGACGAAATGCGCGCAATCATCGCCCAACCCGCTGCTCGGAGCCGCCGAGCCGGGCGTAAAAGTGCCGTAGGTGGAACCATTCGTCCAAAAATAACCGTCACTGTTCACGTAACCGCAATAGTTGTTGGCATAGGAAACCGCCCGGGCCCGGTCATATTGGTTGGTCGAGCCGGCGGGCAGGACGAAGATTGAGATGGTGTTCGTGGGGCCGAAGAAAACACTGCTGGCATTGTTCAACCGAAAGGTGTCGGTGACGGAACCGGAAGTTTCCGGCGCGATGAAACTCATGGTGAACGTGGCGGATGACCCAGGAGGAACGGATGCGCCGCTGACGATGGGCGTGGAAAGCGTATGGGAGGAAAACGTCTTGGCGGAAGGTGGCACGGCTCCGAGACTATCCTGGCCGACCAGATTCATGGTGTAACCGCTGAAAGTCGGTGACCAAGTGGTGGTGCCGGTGTTCGTCATCGTCCAGGTCTGGATGAAGACCGTCCGGGGCATCATGGGCGTGTTGTTGGTGATCGTGGCGGAAACAAACTGGGCGGCGTCCCCGGCCAAGGCGTGAACAGGTAGCAGCAGCAAGCCCAGGCAAAGAAGCAGGGCGCTGACATGCTCGCGAACACTATTTTCCTTAATACGCAACTTAGACGTTCGAGATGATGAAAGACAGGTCATTATCGTCGTAACGAGTGAACATTGCAACCGGGGAAAATCAATCGCTTTAACCCACCATATTACGGCCGGGAATGCAGAAATGGGGCCGGTTGCGGCCATTTCCGGATTTCATTCGCGAGATTCGTGGGTAATAATTCCGCGTGCCGTCCAACCGCCTGCAACGCAGTCTCCGCACCACGTTCCTCGGCCTCGCCGTGAACGTCACGCTGAGCGCCGTGAAATTTCTGGCGGGCGTGTTCGGGCATTCGCAGGCGCTAATCGCGGATGCGGTGGAGTCGCTGGCGGACATCTTCAGTTCCATCATCGTGTGGCGCGGGCTGGTCGTGGCCGAGACGCCGCCGGATGAGGATCATCCCTACGGCCATGGCAAGGCCGAGCCGCTGGCGGCGGCGGCCGTTTCCGTGATGCTGCTGCTGGCGGCGGGGATGATCGCGTATCATTCGCTGGTGGGGATCATCGAGCCGCGCATCACGCCGTCGCCGTGGACGTTGATCATCCTGATCGTGGTGATCCTGGTGAAAGAGGTTTTGTTCCGCTTTGTGCTGAAAGAATCAGCACACGTAGAAAGCACCGCCGTGGAAACGGATGCCTGGCATCATCGGGCGGATGCCATTACCTCCTCGGCGGCGTTCGTAGGCATCTCCATCGCGCTCATCGGCGGCAAAGGGTACGAGACGGCGGACAACTGGGCGGCGATCGCGGCGGCGTTCGTGATCGCCTTCAACGGCTGGCGGCTGTTGCGTCCGGCCTTCAATGAATTGATGGACCGCGCGCCGGACCGGGAACTGGTCCGGAAGATAGCCGCCGTGGCGGAAACTGTTCCAGGCGTGGCGAACGTGGAGAAATGTCATGTGCGCAAGATGGGCTGGCAGTTGTTTGCCGACATGCACATCGAGGTGGATCCGCAGATGACGGTGCTGCGTTCGCACGAGATCGCGCACGAGGTGAAGGACAAAATCCGCGAGGCCATGCCGAACGTATCGGATGTGCTGATCCATATCGAGCCGCTGGACATCCCGGCAAAAAAGAGTTCCGCGTGAAAACGGAAGCACATTTCAAGGGTTGGGCCAAACCAGGGCCGGTTCCGCCGGGGCTCGCCGCCGGTGTGGCCGTGGAGGCGCACGAGACGCTGGATGCCATCAGCGGACATTTCCGGCTGTTCCAGTTGCGCGACGGCCATCGCTTTTCCACCGACGACATTTTGACGGCGTGGTACGGGACGGCCTGGTGCCCGACGGCGCGGACGGCGCTCGACCTCGGCAGCGGCATCGGCACGGTGGGAACGATCTGTGCGTGGCGGCTGCCCGGCGCGCGGTTCGTGACTGTGGAGGCGCAAAGCGAAAGCGTTGTGCTCGCCAGAAAATCCGCGCGCTACAACGGCATTGCTGACCGCTATGAGATACGCGAGGGTGATTTCCGGGAGGCAAACATCATCCGCGCGGACGAAACATTTGACCTGATCACGGGCAGCCCGCCGTATTTTCCGCCGGACGCCGGGGTGAAGAGCGAGCATCCGCAAAAGCTGGCGTGCCGGTTTGAATTGCGCGGCACGGTGGCGGATTATTGCTCCACGGCGGCGAAGCACCTTGCCGCGGGCGGATTTTTTGCGTGCGTATTTCCGCACGAAGCGGCGCAACTGGCGCGGGTGGAAGCAGGCGCGCGCGAGGCGGGGCTGGTCATTGTGCGCAAGCGACCGGTGGTGTTTCGCGAGGGTAATCCGGCGCTGGTGGGATTGTTCGGGATGATGCGCACCGGTGACCTGCCGGAATGGTTTCGCGGCCAGACATGGACGGAGCCGGACCTGATCATCCGCACCCGCGAAGGGAAAATTCACCCGGAATATTCGGCGGTAAAGCTGGCCATCGGTTTCCCGCCGTGAGGAAATAATTTGTAACGTGGATTCTTTCGCCGCGTCTGTATGGGGATGAAACGGAGAAGCGCTTTCACTTTGATAGAATTGCTGGTGGTCATTGCCATCATCGCGATTCTCGCTGCCATGCTTCTGCCCGCGCTGGCCAAGGCGAAGGAGCGCGCGCATACCATCGCCTGCATGTCCAACCTGCGTCAGATCAACCTGGGCATGATGATGTATGCCGATGAGGCGCGCGGCCTCTATCCTGAGTCCGGCGGCACCATTACGTGGGGGCAGACCGATCCGCACACGCACGCGGCGAGCTGGATGGAACAGATTGTTTCCTTCATCGGTAACACGAACGTCTATCATTGTCCGTCGAACAAGCTGTTTCCGCAGACCGAGCAATCGGACTTCAATTATTTTAACGGCGCCCGGGCGGCCTACCTCACCACCACCCCGAACGATGACGCTTCGGTGGACACCAAAAAAATCCAGTTTCCCAGCGCCTATGTGTTGTCGGGCGATACCCTGTGGGATTCCACACAGACGCCGGCGTCCTCGCTGGACGCGGACAAGGATGACTACTCGCAAAACTGCGTCGGCGGTCCGGCCAATGGCATCTTCAACTGGCAGGAATGGCGGGTGCACAGCCAGGGGCAGAACATCCTGTTCGCCGATGGCCATGCGAAGTGGTACAAGGGTTATGAGACCAACGAAATGACCTTCCGCTATACCATCATGCACGGCTGGGACAACGCCGATGGCGTGACGGCACCGTGACTTTCCGTCACGATCCGCCGGCCGACGGGCGGTAAACTGCGCCGGCCGGTTCATTTCCGCTTTGCGTTCCGGTTGGTCCGGGAGTTTAATCTGCTTATGAAATATAGACGCGCCTTTACATTGATCGAGTTGCTGGTGGTGATCGCCATCATCGCGATTCTTGCTGCCATGCTGTTGCCGGCACTGTCGGTGGCCAAGTCCAAGGCACAGCGGATCGCGTGCATGAACAACATGAAACAACTGGGCACGGCCTGGACCATGTACGCGGGCGATACCAGCGGGCGCCTGCCCACCTGCCAGCCGTTTGACCCGACGACTTTTGCCATCAACCAGGCCGCGTGGGTGCGCGGGGTGGCGGCGATCCTGAATCCGCCCGGCGCTTTTGGCCAGGTGGATCCCGGCGTGCTGGATTGCACGAACCAGCACGCGCTC
>DATHQS010000272.1:0-19912 GCA_035482455.1 Candidatus Acidiferrales bacterium
TGTCAATAACGGCGGGGTGGTGAACGTCACGGGCGATATGGGTTTTTGCTCCAATGCCGTGGTTTCCATGGCCGCAGGAAGCATCGTCACTGTCAGCGGGAATTTGATCATTGGCTCCAATCCCACTGGTGGTTCAAGCAGCGCCACTGTCAGTGCCTTCGGCAATATGACGAACTTTGGGGGCATCCTCACTGCCGCCACTACCGCCTTGAATCCGGCCAACGCAAGCATCGGCACGAGTTGCCGCCTGGTCATTCTCGGGGGCACAAATAATCTGGGGGCGTACTCGGCGCAACGCAGCCCCGGCGGCAACAGCGCTCCGCCGGCACTGGGCACGGACGGATTGGTCATCAGCAACGGATTGGTCAACATGACCAGCATCTCCGTCGGAAACAATGCCCACGGCATTATGTATCTGATAGGTGGCATCGTGACCAACACGGGCACGTGCACGATCAAGAATAACACCGCCACCCGGCCGGCGCGTTTTGTCCAGGCCGGCGGCTTGTTCGTCACTCCTGATCCCAACGTGGTCATCCTGCAGGGAACCGCCGACACGGTGTATGGGGTGATGGGCGGAACGAACATCGTGGGCGGTTTCCAATTCAATGCCACCACGGTCCTTTTCACCAATGCGGCCACGGTTTATGTGGGTAGTGCCGGCATCACCGGCAGCGGTACCACCATCACCGCAATTTTGGGTGCCGCCGGAAAATTTGGGGCGACGGCCGACTGGATCAACGCCATGCCAATCACCCTCAATGGCGGAACCTTTGATGCGCAGGACGCGAACGGCACGCCGCATAACATTTATAGCTCCGGTGTGCTGCGTGGTTTGGGCGGCTTTACCAAGACCGGCGGCGGCACGATGACACTGGGGGCGGCCAATACCTATTCGGGGGTCACCTACGTTAAAAACGGAACCTTGGCATTGGACACTGGCGGTTCGCTGACCAGCAGCACCGTCAATGTCGGCAGCGGGGCGACGTTTGACTGCTCGCTTGTCACCGGCGGCTATGTGCTTAACGCCGGACAGACCCTCGGCGGTTCCGGCGTTGTGACCGGTGCCGTTACCGTGGTGGCCAGCGGCATCATTGACCCCGGCACCAACGGCATTCCTGCCACTTTGAATTTTTCAAATTCACTGACCGAAACGGGCGGGGCCCTCAACCACTTCGACCTGTCCAACAACCCCTTGGGAACCGGGAATGACGTGATCAACATCGCAGGCGACCTGACCGTGAGCGGCACCAACACAATCCAGGCCAGCGGCACATTGCCGACCGGAACCAACTACACGCTGATCAAATATGGCGGCAACTTCAATGGCGACATTACCAACTTCAACCTGACCCTCGCCGTTGGCTATCTTACCAATGACGCCACGGCCAAGGCGATTATTCTGCATACGCTTACCACCGCCCGCGGCCCGGCGAACATCGTCTGGGTGGGCAATCCGCTCACGAATAACTGGGATACCAGCACCACGACCAATTGGTTGAATGCCGGTGCGTTGGACACCTTCCTCCCCAATGACAGCGTTACCTTCAACGCCACCGGCGCGGCCAACCCGCTGGTCAACATCACCAACAGCGTCCTGCCGGCTTCAGTCGTGGTGAACGCCGCGACCGATTATGTTTTCACCAACTCCGGCCCCGGCAGCATTGACGGCAATACCGGATTGCTCAAGACCAATTCCGGAACCCTCACCATCCTGACCACCAACAATTACGTCGGGGCGACCACCATCGCCGGCGGTGTTGTGCAAGTGGCCTATCTGCCGAATAGTGGCGTGCTGAACCCCGGCCCCCTGGGCGCTTCCAGCGGTGATTCGGCAAACTTGGTTATCGGCAATGGAACCTTGACCTACACCGGCAATACGACCGGCACGGATCGCGGCGCCACGCTGACGGATTCAAACAGCTCCATAAATATCGCCAACAGCGCCACTGTGCTTACCGACTCCGGTTCGTTCAGCGGCAGCGGTACCCTGATCAAAGCCGGACCCGGCACCCTCATTCTTTCGAGCGCCAATTCCTATGGGGCTACGGTCGTGAGCAATGGCACCCTTCAGGTTAATTCCACTGTTTCCGCCATCGGCACCGGTCCGGTCAACTTTGTCGGCGGCTCCTTGAGCCTGAATGTGAGCAGCCAGCAAACCTATCCCAATGCTCTGAACGTTGCGACCACTGGCACCGTGATCTCGGGCGGCGGCCTTAACAACGTTGTTCAAGGTGCCTGGTCCGGATCTGGGACGTTAAACATCGATATGACGGCGGGTGGAACGTTCACCATCAACAACCCCATGACCACGAATTTCACCGGAACAATCCACCTGGCAGACACCAGCACGGGCACTTTCCGTTTCAACGCCGGTGGCAATGGCAGCGGTGCCCAGCAATCCACGGCCAGCGCGGTGGCCTCGTTTGACCTGGGCAACGGTTCCGTAACGATGAACAATCGCAACGGCGGGGCCGCTGCGTTTGGCATCTATGATTTGGGGTCGCTTTCCGGGGGGTCGGGTACGACCTTAAGAGGAGCGGCCAATGGTGGCGGGGCCATCAATGCCAGCTTTTATTCCATCGGCGCCAAAAATTTGGATTCGACGTATGCCGGCACGATTGCCAACGGCACCGGCGGCTCCGGCGCCACCACTTCCATCATCAAAGTCGGCACCGGCACATTCGCCCTCACCGGCAGCAGCTCTTACACCGGTTCGACCGTCATCAGCAACGGCGTGCTGGCCCTGGCCAATGGTGGCAGTGACGGGTCGATCGGTAGCAGCGCCAATATCGTGGTCAATGCCGGCACGGTTCTGGACGTCATCGGTCGCAGCGATCACACGATGCCTTTGAGTTCCGGCCAGGTCATCTGCGGCAACGGAACCATCCGCGGCATCTTGGATAATTCCAACGGCGGCACGGTTTCGGCTGGTGATGGCATCACGGGCGCCCTCGGCACGCTCACGGTGACGAACACCATCAATCTGGCCGGCAGCGGCGTCACATGGATGAAGGTTGTCCGTGGCGGCAGCCCGAGCAGCGACCATCTGGTCAGTTCAACCGCCGGCGTCATCAATTATGGAGGCACGCTGGTTGTGACTAACGTTGGCGCGCCGTTGCAGCCGGGAGATACGTTCACCCTCTTCCCTGCCGGCACCCGCAATAATTCGTTCTCATCGATTCTTCCCAATTATACCACGTGGGATACCAGCCAGTTGAACACCCAGGGCAAAATCACCTTCACCGGCTTTACACACCCGGCCATCACCAATGTTGATTTCAGCGGGTTGTTGACCAGCAGCTCGATCACCATCACTGCCATCGGGGCTCCCAACGGCCCGGTGACGGTTCTGACGTCCACCAACCTCCTCCTGCCCGTCGCGAACTGGACAACCGCCGCCACCGCGACGTTCGACGGCAGCGGCAACCAAAGCATATCCGTCCCGGTCGATCCTACCCTGCCGCAGAGCTTCTATCTGCTGCAGGGATTTTGAAAATTGACGTGAACCGGAGAACGTCTTGCCGGACGGTGGGGCGTTCTCCGATAAAATAAGAATCTATGGATATAAAAACGCCAATGGAGGCAAAGCAACAGAAGGGTTTCACCCTCATCGAACTGCTGGTGGTCATCGCTATCATCGCCATTCTGGCGGCGATGCTGCTGCCGGCGTTATCCAAGGCCAAGGCCAAGGCGCTGCAAACCTCCTGCCTGAACAATCTCAAACAATTGCAACTGGGCTGGGTGATGTATTGCGACGATAATACCGACAAGCTGCCGGCCAACCTGAAAAAACCATCGGCCACCACGCCAAACTGGGTGAACGGTGACATGTCGGTCGCCGCCGATGCCACCAACACCGCCTTGATCCAGGCCGGCCAGATCTATCAGTACATCAAAAACGTCGGCGCCTATCACTGCCCGGCGGACATCCTCACGTACAACGGCATTTCTACCCGCATCCGCACTTACTCGATCAATTGCTACATGAATTCCGAGGACATCGGCAATACCCATGCCGGTCTGCCGGCGGGCATTTACATCGTCAACCACAAGACCGGCGATATCCGGCGGCCCGGTCCGTCGTCGGCCATGGTGTTTGTGGAAGAGGCGCAATTTTCGATTGATGACGGGGATTTTGGTTTTTCGCCCAGCGGCCTCCCCGGAAGCGGCCCGGTCAACACATGGTATAACATCCCGGCCATGGTGCATCGCGGTTCCAATTTCGCCTTCGCCGACAACCATGTGGAGTTTAGAAGGTGGCACGACGGCTCGACGTTAAACATCCCGAGCATCACGTACACCGACCCGGGCCCGGACTATTCCGACCTGCGCTGGGTCCAGGACATCACGGCGACGCGATGATTTCACGGTCATCGCCATTTCAACCGCGATGCTGCCGCCAACCAAAGCCGGAAACAACCGAACTTCATTGACACCACACGCCTTACGGCGGTTTCATTTTCGCGCACATCGCAGGGAATTGAAAATCGTGTCACACCTGAAGCTGAAATTGTTCGCCGGCATTGCCTTGTTGGCGACACTGGCCGCCGGGGCGCAGACGGCCGCGACGGATTCCCGCCCAGAACTGATCTACCGGCCGCACGGCAATTTTGCGGACCAAATTGCACGCCCCCTCCGCTACTGGCCGGTGGCCGGTGATTTTGTGATCACCAACGGTGCGGAATTTTTCAACCGCCCGCTCTATTGCCTCAATTCCGCGTTCCGCATCGATGGTGGCGACAAGCCGGAGTTTTCGCTCTATCTCCCCGGGCGTGGCGGCAACCTGCGCCTCGGCATCAAAACCGCCGCCGGCGTCAAATGGCTCAATGACGCGGACAAGGTCGTGGCGCGCTACCGCCCGGGCGAAATGGTCTATGACATCAAGGATTCTTTGCTGACGGACGCCCGTGAATTGCACCTGACAGCCCTGCCCTTGAGCGACCGGAAGGGCTTTATCGTCCGCGCAGAAATGAATTCCGCCTGGATGCCCATCGAACTGGTCTGGGCATTCGGCGGCGCGAACGGAATGCGCGGCTCGCGCGGCGGCGACATTGGGTGCGAACGCGAGCCGGTGAGCCGCTTCTTTCAACTGCAACCGGAACAATGCGCCGGCGATAATGTTGCCATCACCACCAATACGTTCGCGTTGCGGAGCAAAACCGCGACAATCCAAGGCGTGGCGTCGCCGGGCGCGGGCCTTGTCGTTGCCGATGCACGGCAATGGAACAATGCCGCCAAATTGCTGGCCACGGCTGGCGCGACAAACAGTTTGCGCATGGTAGCCGGCCAGATTCCACTGCCGCACGAGCAGCCGGTCTATCTGGCGCTGCAAGTGACGGACGAAGATTCAAAGATTCTCACCGCCGATGAATTGCCCAAGGCTTTCGCGGCGGCCGAGGACCATCGCCGGGCCATCGCCGAACGTGTGGTCGTGGAGACGCCGGACCCTTTCATCAATGCGGCGGCGGGGGCTTTGAACATCGCGGCGGATGCGGTTTGGGACGAGGCGCAGCAATGCTACATGCACGGCGCGGTCGCCTGGCGGACGCGGCTGCTCGGCTGGCGCGGGCCATACGCAGGCGATGCATTGGGCTGGCATGAACGCACCGCGGCCCACTTCGCGGGCTTCGTGAAACAGCAGAACACCAGCCCCATCCCGGAAACGGTTCCGTCGGCGGATGAACAGTCCAACCTCGCGCGCAGCGAGGCGGCCATTCATTCGAACGGCAATTTTTCAAAAAATCATTACGACATGAACCTGGTCGCGGTGGATGCATTTTTCCGCCACCTGCTCTGGACTGGTGATCTCGACTACGCACGGGAAATGTGGCCGGCCATCGAACGGCACCTCGCGTGGGAACGGCGGCTGTTCCGGCGTGAATTCGGCCCCGACAAGCTGCCGCTCTACGAAGCCTATGCCGCCATCTGGGCCAGCGACGACCTGAATTACAACGGCGGCGGCACCGCCCATGCATCCGCTTACAATTACTGGCACAACAAGATGGCCGCGCGCGTGGCGAAGCTGCTGGGCAAGGACGCCACGCCATACGAGCACGAGGCGGACCTCATCTGGCGCGGGATGCATGAGTATCTCTGGCTCGTGGACAAAGGCTCCTTCGCCGAGTACAAGGATTACCTCGGCCTGCAACTCACGCATCCGGCCGCCGGGCTGTGGACGTTTTATCACACACTGGATTCCGAGGCCGCGACACCCGCCGAGGCGGCGCAGATGGCGCGGTGGATCGATGCAAACATCGCGCACATTCCCATCATAGGCACGGGTGTGCCGGAGGAAAAACTGTTCACGCTGCCCGAGACAAGCTGGATGCCCTATCTCTGGTCCGTCAACAATGTGGTGATGGCCGAGGCCGCGCATACCTCGCTCGGTCTCTGGCAGGCGAACCAGCCGGAAACGGCGTTCCGCCTTTTCAAAGGCGAGCTGATGGACTCCATGTTCCTCGGCCTGTGCCCCGGCAATCTCGGTTGCATGACCGGTTACGACATGGCGCGCGGCGAAGCGCAACGCGATTTTGCCGACCCCTGCGGCGTCAACTCACGCGCCTTGGTCGAGGGGTTGTTTGGCATCAAGCCAGACGATCTCGCGGGCGAATTGAAGATCGTTCCCGGTTTCCCTGCAAAATGGGACCACGCCAGCATCCGGCATCCGGACATCAATTTCACCTATCGTCGCGAGGATGTTTCGGAAACGTATGTGGTGGAACCAAAATTTTCCAAGCCAATGAAGCTGGTGCTGCAGATTCCAGCCTACAGCGACTGGATCGGCGGCGTGGCGGTCAACGGGAAACCAGCGGAATACAAATTGATCCAAGGCGTTTTTGGTGTGCCGCGGGTGGAAATCATCGCCGAAGCCGCTCAAAAATGGGAAGTGCGGATCGAATGGAGAGGCGATCATCCGGCCAAGGAAATGATGCCCGACAGCCTCCCTGCCCGCCCGGCAGTCGTGAAGAGTGATTTTGATTGGAAACAAAAAATCCCATCCGGTGCCAAGTTGGAAACCATCAACCTCGCACCGTTTTTCAACGACAAGATGACCCAGATTTTCCGCAACGAATATCGCTCACCGCGCTCGCCATTCGCTTCGTTGGCCTTGCCGAAGCAAGGCCTGGGCGGATGGTGTGAGCCGACTGCAAGTTTCAATGTGGATGATTCCGGCCTGCGGTCAGTGGCGGCGAAGAATGATGGAAAAATCGTTTTGCCGGACGGCGTACCACTGCAGACGCCGGGCGAGGCAGATGTGAAAAACATCATCTTCACCTCGCAGTGGGACAACTATCCGCACCAAGTCTCCGTGCCGCTGACCGGAAAATCTGCGCATGCCTACCTGCTGATGGCCGGCTCGACCGGTCCCATGCAAAGCCGCATCGACAATGGCGAGGTCGTGGTGACCTACACCGACGGTACAACTTCACGGTTGGCGCTGGACAATCCGGGCAACTGGTGGCCGATCGACCAGGATTATTTCATCGATGACTATGCCTTCCGGCGCGACGGGCCGCTGCCGCCCCGCGTAGATCTCAAGACCGGACAGGTGCGCCTGCTGGACGCGGAGACCTTCAAGGGCAAGGGTGGAAAAATTTCCGGCGGCGCGAGCTCGGTGCTGGACCTGCCGCTGGACCCGGCGAAGGAATTGAAATCACTGACCGTTCGCGCCCTCGCAAACGAAGTGGTGATCGGCCTGATGAGCGTGACGTTGGCGCGATAACCGGCGCGTTTTCCGGCGGAAATTTTGACAGGACCCCGGCCGGATCATTAAAATTGCAACCTGTAAAATGTCATTGGCGCGGCCGGATCCGGCGGATTGGTGAAGTTAAAATTTCCGTTGCCATCAAAATTGTTCGTGGCAATCACCGTCCAATTTGACAATGCCAGGGCAAGGTTTGTCGAAGCCAGGACATGATACTGCGCACCGGCATTTCCATTCGTTCCGCTGAAAATCAAACCGCCCATGCCTGGTGCCGAAATGTTGACCGTCACCGGCGGGGCGACCGGCGGCAGGTCGTTGGTGAATGAGAGCACGAGCAAGTTGCCGTTGGTGTGGATATAGAAATGGCCCCCGCCCAGATCGTTTTGGAATTGGGTGCTGTTGATCAAAAAATCATCCGGTGCAAAATTGGTAAAACCGCTGTTCGCCGCCGCAATCGCCCAGTCGTAATTGCTGCTGGAATTGAAATTTGCGGCGGGATTGCCCGCGGTTCCCACAGCGATGACGAAGGGATTCCCGGAGGTGGACTGGACACTGATGCCGCCGGCTGATTGCAAAAAGCTCCAGCCTGCAGCCGGGCCGGCCGTGGCGTCGTCAACCGTCACAACATAACTTCCGCCCGTGCCGAAAGTCATCGCGCCGCTGTTGGTCATCGCACCCGCGCCGTCGTTGCCGGGCGAAAGCGCGCCGTTGACAGTCAACGTGGGCGTGATGATGACGGCATTGCCCGAAATAATTCCATTGGATGCGACGACCAGGGCATTGGCCGTGGAAATCAGCCCCGCGCCGGTGAGCAGCGCCGGCGCGCCGCCGCCGCCGGCACCGATGTTGAGCGTGGAAATATTAGAGATCGTCCCGGACGCCGGCGCCCAATCCGGCTGCAAGCCCATTGTACCGCTGTTCAGATTGATGACGGCCGTTCCGCCACCGCCAACGATGTTCGCGGCCTCAACCGTCCCACCGTTGACGTTCAGTGTTCCCTGCACAGAACCGCTGCCACCTGAATTCGGCCGCGACGCGAGCGTGAGATTGGTCATGACCATCAAGGTGCCGGTGCCGTTCACATTGACCGTCCCATTGGCGACTGAATTTGAGCCGCTGGGATAAATAAATCCGACAACAAGTGTGTTGGCGGTGATGCCGCCGTTGTTGAATGTCAGGATGCCGGAGGATACGGTCGGGTCATTCGCCCCCTGCCGGCCGCGCGCGACGCACAGATAGTCGATCAACGCGTTGACCGTGCCACCGCTGAAATCATTGGTGCCGGAAGCCGCGCCGCCGGCCCCGGGCGAATCATCACCCACGACATAAACGCCCACCGGCGAACCGGCACCACCGAGCCCCTGAATGGTCACCGACGGATTTTGCGGGAGGAAGGCCGGGTTGAACGCCAGCACATCGCTCGCATCGCCGCGTCCGACCGTCACATAATCCGCCGCAATGCTGTTGCTGACGCCCAGATACAATTGCGCGCCGTTGCCGAGGGCGCTTTTGTTGTGGCCGATCGTTAACGCCGGATTGCCGCTGTAAGGGCTGCCCGAACCGTCGGTGTTCACGTACCCGGCGCTCGACAGCGTCAAGGTGTTTGTTTTCGCCAGGTACAAAATGCCGCCGGAGCGCGTGTTGTTTTCCACGCCCATTTTGATTTGCGAACCGTTCATCACAAAATTATCCAGGCCCGAAAGGTCAAGGGTAGCGTCATGCGCGCCGCCGCTGCCGGAACCTTCGCAAACAGCAACCGCGCCGTTGGTGAGCAACAGCGTTGCACCCGCACCACAAATGCTCATATTGACGACATTGTTCGCGCCAAAATCATAGTTACCGTAGCCGCCGACCTGTAAACCATTTCCGACGGTCAGCGTCGCGCCGGCCGCGATGCCAAGATTCTGGTAATTCGGGCTGGCATTGATGGCGTTCGCAAAATCGGTCAGGCTGATGATTGAAAAATCGCCGTTGATGGAGCTGTTGATTCTCGACGGAACCACGACGCCGGAGCCGGGCGAAGTCAGGGCCGAAGCCGCGACGGCGTTGTAATTGGTGAACACCACGCTGTTGCTGATTCCCGGCGGACCATAACCGCCGCCGGTGGTGTTAGTCCAATTGAGCGCGCCCGACCAGTTGGAACTTCCTGCGCCATTCGTCCAGACCAGCACGCCGGCGGCGGCTTGCAGCGCGTTGAGCGTGATCGTCGCCGTCGTTGTGGCCACCAAGCTTCCATTTGTGCCGCACAGCGTCAGCAAATAGCTGCCGCCGGCCGTGTTCGTGGTGGTGAAGATCGTCAACGTCGAGACGCCGGATTGGTTCAATGCCGGAGGAGCAAAACTGGCGGACACATCCGCCGGCGCGCCGCCGATGCCCAGGTTGATGTTGCCGGCAAAACTTGCGTTCGTCGTCACGGTCACCGTGAACGTGGCATTGCTTCCGACGTTCACGGTTTGCGCGGACGGTGCCGCTGACAGGGTGAAACCGGCCACCACGAGCGTGAGGGTGTTGGTGTGCGCCAGGGTTCCGCTGGTGCCGATGATGGAAACCGGATAACTGCCTACCGGCGTGGAAAGGGACGTTGAAATGCTCATCGTCGAATTGCCGGAATTGGTCACGGTCGCCGGGCTGAAATTCGCCGTCGCACCGGCCGGCAGACCGCGCGCGCTCAAAACGACGTTTGTGCTGAACCCCGCCAGCGCGCCGATGGTCACCGTGCAATTGACGCCGCCGCCGGGCGCAACAAATTGTGACGACGGCGCGGTGGTCATCGAAAAATCGCCGCCGCCATCCGGATTTACATCGGCAAAGGTGCTGCCAACTTTGGCGTTGCTCATATAGGCGGTGGCCAGCCCATGACCGTCCAAACTGCCGGAACGGTAACATCCCCATTTGAGCTTGTTATAGGAATCCGACCACACGCCATCCACATTGTCCCAGGTCGGCCCATACCACCGTGTCGTGCCGGCGGTGTTGGTTTGCAGTACGCCATTATACCAGATCTCGGTATAGCCCTGGGTGAAATTGGTGCTCAAAAAAACGTGGACCACAAATGACTGCCAGACATTGGTAAGAAATTTGGTGTGCCAGAAATTCGTATCCACCCCGTTGGCGTTGTTCTGCATGTACAGATTGCCGTCGCCGTTGACACAACGCAGGACGAGCGGCGCTCCCTGTCCCGTTACCCCGTAGCCGTGCATCTGGAACAGGGCGACCCATGAGCCGTTGACCGGCATCGGACTCCACATGGCGCGCCAGCCGACGTAGTATTCGGTGTTGTAGGCCGGGAGGAAAGAACCGCCGGGATTCTCGGTGCCGCTCGATTCACAGCGTTCCTTGCCGAAAGCGGAATTGGTGTCCGGCAGAAAGAATTTGTAAACATTCCCATTCTGCCCCAGAGGATCGTGGGCGACGGTGACAGTTCCCGGTGCCAGATCCAATCCGGCAAAAACGGCCGTGCCGCGATTGGTGTCCGCCTGCCAAAACACCGTTGCGCGCGCCGTTCCCGCCAGCAGGATCATGGAAATAACAAAGGCCAGAAAAGCGCTGCGATCGCGATGGTTCATTAGATGCCAAAATATAAACCAAGCGCCGCCCTTTTATATGCGACAAACGTTCTAGGAAGCCGAACCGCCGACCGGGGCCGTCCCGTGCTATGCCGCGAGCAACTGACGGCAGGCCTTGTCCAGTTTCTTCAGATTCGCCTTGGATTTCGCCTCGATGTAGCAGCGGATGAGCGGCTCGGTGCCGCTGGCGCGGAAGGCCACCCATTCGTTGTTCGGCAGGAGAAATTTGTAGCCATCGGTGGTGATGAACTTCTCCACCGGGAAGGCGCCGATGTTTTGCAGGCCGCCGCCGAGTTTGGCGAGCAATGCCTCTTTCTTTTCCGGCGCGAAGGAGATGTTAATGCGGTCGCTGTGAAATTCGCCGATCTGCTTTTCCAGCGCCTTCAAAATCTGGCCGAGCGATTTCTTCTCGGTCGCGACCAGTTCCGCCATGAGCAGGCAGGCGAGGATGCCGTCCTTCTCGGGCACATGCCCCTTGACGCTCAGGCCGCCGGATTCTTCGCCACCGACGATGATTGGCTCGCTCTCCATGAGCGCGCCGATGTATTTGAAGCCGACGGGCGTCTCGTAAACTTTCACGCCGAGCAGGTTGGCGACGGCATCCACCTGATGGCTGGTCGGGACAGTACGCACGACGGCGCCGGTCCAGCCGCGGTTCTTTTTGAGATGATACAGCGCGAGCGTGAGGATCTGGTTCGGCGTGAGCCAGGTGCCGTCCTTGTCCACAATGCCAAAGCGGTCGGCATCGCCATCGAGGCCGAGGCCCATCTGCACCTTGCCGCTGCGGACGAGCTTGCTGACATCCTCCATGCCGTGCGCGTTCGGTTCAGGATGATGGCCGCCGAACAGCGGGTTGTTTTCATCGTGGAAACGCGTGACCTTGACGCCGCAATTCTCCAGCAAGGTATCGAGGTAGCCGCGGCCCGTGCCATACATCAGCTCGACGGCAATCTTCATCTTCGCCTTCTTGATGACATCGAACTTGATGAACTTTTTCAGGCACTTGAAATATTCCGGCAGCGGATCGATCTGCTTGCACTTGAACGTGCCGAATTGCGCGGCGTTGAAGACCCAATGTTCCGCCTGCAATTTGGCGATGTTGGCCTCGATCTGTTGGGTGACATCCGGCGTGGCGGGCGCACCGTTCCAGGTGGAAAATTTCAGGCCCTGATACTCGGCCGGATTGTGGCTGGCGGTGAAATTGATGCCGCCGATGGTTTTCTTGTGGCGGATGGTGTGGGCGATGACGGGCGTGGGCGTGGGCCGGTCGCACAGCAGACAGGCGATGCCGTTGGCGGCCAGCACCTCCGCGGCGGCGAGGCAGAATTCATTCCCCAAAAAACGCGCATCGCGACCCAAGATCAATACCGGCTCGCGACCATGCACGGGTGAGGCGGGATTCTGAAGCTCCGCGTTTAGGTAATCCGCGATGCCCTGCGTGGCGAGGCGGACGTTGTCGAAGGTGAAATCGCGCGCGATGATGTCGCGCCAACCGGAGGTTCCGAATTTGATGGTGGCCATGGAAATAGTGTTTAAGGGTTAAAACGTCACATCGTTACAACGAGCATTTTTAGTTCTCATTGTAACGATGTGCAAAGCAAATCTGAACGCCGGCTCAGGTCTTCCAATCGAGCGCTTTTTTCTTCACGGCATAGATGTAGCCGGCGAAGAGGATGCCGAGGAACGAAACCATCGAGCCCAGCGCGAGGTTGCGGGTGGCGTGCTCGGCGAGCATGTCACGGTAGACGACAGCCCACGGATACATGAACACCACTTCGATATCGAACAGGATGAACAGCATCGCGACGAGGTAGAATTTCACCGAGAACCGCGCGGTGCCCTCACCGATGGGGTCCTTGCCGCATTCGTAGGCGGCGTCTTTGGCTTTGGAAGTCTTGGCGTATTTGCCGAGCAGGACGGAAATCAGGAGCGTACCACCGGCAAAGCCGACGGCGGCGGCCAAAAGGAACAGGATCGGGATGTACTGCGCTAACTGCGACGGCTGCGAATTGTCCATGCGATTATGATATGAAACACACCGGAAAACTCAATGAGGAAAAGACGGGGGCCTGCCTCACGGGAAGGGCGCAAAGAAGGAAAGGCTTCCTGCGTCTTTGGAAGTAAACATCTTAGGTTGAAAAAACGGCCCAATGAATAATATCAGCGATGCCCAGAGTCCAAAAACTGCACCATGGCTTCACCAAAGGGGGCCAAATCGCGCGGGGTACGGCTGGAGACGAGGTTGCCATCCACCACCACGGGTTCGTTCACCCAGATGCCGCCGGCGTTTTCAAGGTCGTCCTTTATGCCAAGCGAACCGGTAACACGTTTGCCTTTTAATATCTTGGCCGAGATAGGGATCCAGCCGCCATGACAGATGAAGGCGACGAGCTTGCCCTGCTCAAAAAACTCGCGCGTGAGCGACAGCACCTTGGGATCCCGGCGCAATTTGTCCGGCATGAAACCGCCGGGCACCAGCAGGCCGCAAAAATCCTGGCTGCGGGCATCCTTGAGCAGGAGGTCGGACGCGGCCGGATAACCGTGCTTGCCGGCATAGGTCTTGATCTCGGGCGCGGCGCATTTCAGGGCATAGCCGGCCGCCTCGAGGCGCAGCTTGGGATACCAGAGTTCGAGGTCTTCATACACATCATCCAGAAAGGCGAGCAAGGTCTTGTTTTGCATGGGGCATTTATTCTCTAAAGACGCCGGTTAAACAAGGGGATTTATGGGCAATCCACGGTTCGTATTGTACAAACTGCCTGTGCCATTTGTGCCAAGCATGTGCGTTTGTCCGTAATCCGGAAACCGTAGAACGAATGTTCAATGGTCGCATGAGCTGGCTGGAAGTAACTTCCAACCAACCCAGTAACAAATGAGCCGCACCTTAGTCAGACGTACCATGTTTCGCCGTCACACTTGCCCCCGGAATCAAGGTTTCACCCTGATTGAACTTCTGGTTGTCATCGCCATCATCGCCATTCTCGCGGCGATGCTCCTGCCGGCCCTGGCCAGCGCCAAGGAAAGGGCCAAGCGCATCCAGTGCATGAACAATCTGAAGCAGATGGGCATCGGTTTGACGGTTTATGCGGGGGACAACAGCGACAGGCTTTTCTCCCCCCGGCAGACCGGCGGCACTCCTGCCAAGTATAATCTGCACGCCTTGAATGATGACTCGGCCACGCAATCCAAATCGGTCGGACTTGATGTGACCAAGACCAACAGCGCCAACATCTGGGTCTGCCCGGAAGAGAATAACGGCCTGGCCAGTTACAATCCCGGCCCGGTTCCTCCCCAATGGCAGATCGGTTACCAGTATCTTGGCGGGGTGACTTTGTGGCTCAATTCGGAGGGTACATTTCCCTCCTTAAGCCCTATTAAATTGGGCACGTCCAAACCCGGCTGGCTGATGGCGGCGGAGGATGTCATGAATGATGGCACTGCTTGGACCACGGTCCATCGCCGCAGCAAAGCCGCCTATCCTGACGGCGGGAATGAACTGTACGCCGACGGCTCGGTCACATGGGTCAAAATTGAGAAGATGTACCGGATCACCACCTACGATACGGCCGCTCACAAGTGGTATTTCTATCAGGATGACCTCTCCAGCATCCCCGCCGCTTCGCTGGCCAACCTCAAATATCCAAATTAACGTTCCCGCGCAGATAAAGCAGTCTTGCGTGGAAAATAGGAAGTATTACAATCTCAGCCGATGAAATTTGCGCTGGCCATCTTCACGTTCCTGTTGTTCGCCTTCTTTATCAGCTGGGGCATCGTCCTGTTGATGCACGGCAGCCCGTGGTTGCTGATCGCCGCGATGGGCGTGTTCATCGGCACCTTCATCAAGTACGGCTGCCTCTCACACTGATTCACTGACCCTGTTTCTGCGGCACGGGAAATTTCTGCTGCATCGCGCCCTCGATCTGCGACCACGTCTGGCAATCGATCCCCTTCGTTCCCGCCGCAATCCCGGAGGCATAAGCCGTGGAGGTTGACGTCCCCTGCACCACGTAAGACTGGCCGGCCTGCGTGACCACGTTCGCCCCGGGCAGCGCCATGGAAACAAAGCTCCCGAAATTGGCATACGACGCCAGTTGCCCCGGCGCACCCAAGGCCGTCACCGCATTCACCCCGGGAAGTGCCGCGGGGTACGTCGGCGTGCTCACCGGCTGGTTCCCGGCGGCGGCAAAGATCACGACGCCCTTGGCCAACGCCTGCTGGATGATGTCGTCCAAAACCGCGCTGTCGCCGGTGCCGCCCAGGCTCATGTTCAATACCGTCGCGCCATTGTTCACCGCCGCCTGCACGCCGAGGGCGACGTTCCAGGTGGTCGTCTGCTCGCCGGAGTCATAGACCACAATCGGCAGGATCTTCGTCGCGCTGTGCCCGCCGGAGGATTGCGAAATGGCGTCGAGAACCGCGTTCACCATCGCCGTGCCATGCGTAAGCCCGGTGGCTGGGACGATGTTATTCACCACCGACACCGGCTTCATCACAAACTGGTCAAGCTGGCTGCCGAGTGACTGCACCTGCGTGTCGATCACCGCCACGATGGGATGGCACGGATCGTTCGGCTTGGAGTCGTCCAGCGTGAGCTTGGTCTGGTTCGCGGGCACATTGGGCGCGGGCTGCGGATTCATCGGCGGGTCGTAATAATAATTGTAGTCCACCGCCGCGATGTCGCTGTTGGATTTCAATTTCCCCAACGCCGCCTCCATGTCCGCCTCGCTGTCGAACTGCAGCCGGTAGATGCCCAGCTTGTCATCGCGGCCGATGACGATCGCCCCGACGGATTTCGCGATTGCATCGATGTCCGCGCCCGGTTTGACCTTCACGATCAGTTCATTCGACACATGGCGGGGCGGCCCGGCCTTGACGACGGCGTTGGTGCCCCGCACCCGGCGCGTGGCGTTTTGCATGGTCGTCCTGAAAACATAGAGGTGCGAGGCCTCGTTGGTCTTCGGCACGAAGGCGAAATTAAGATCACCAAGCAGTTTATGCAGTGCCTCACCGGCCGGGAGGTCCTTGAATTTCACGTCCACCTTCCGCGCCGTGTCCGGTTCCACAAAAATGTGCCAACCCGTCTGGTGGGCCACGTCCTCCAGCAGCGGCCAAAGCTCTTCCTCATGTACATCGGCGGTCACCTTGTCCGCCTGCGAATCCCAGACCAAGGAACCGGGCGCATTCGCCGCCCGCAACCACCCGGCCGCCAGGCACAGCAACACCAGCAGCAGGTGGATTTTGGTACGACTCATATTCAGTTGAGGCTTTGATGCCGTTCCCGGCCAAAGCGTTCAGATAATTATTTCTTCAGGACCGATTTGACCCAAGCCTGGTTGTCCAGGTACCAGCGGATGGTCTCGCGGATGCCATCTTCAAACTTGTGCGCCGGCGTCCAGCCAAGCTCGCGCTGAATCTTGGAGGCGTCAATCGCATAACGGCGGTCATGTCCCGGCCGGTCCTTGACGAATGTGATGAGCGAACGGGAATTGCCGCCCAGTTGCGGCGCGAATTCATCGATCGTATCGCAGATGAGCTGCACGATATGGATGTTCGCCCATTCGTTGTGGCCGCCGATGTTGTACGTTTCGCCCAGCTTGCCACGGCCCAGCACCGTCCATAGCGCCTCCGCGTGGTCGCGCACGTAGAGCCAGTCGCGCACGTTCATGCCATCGCCATAGACCGGCACTCCCTTGCGCGCCAAGACGCTTTGGATGACCACGGGAATCAGCTTTTCAGGAAACTGGTACGGTCCGTAATTGTTCGAGCAGTTCGTGATGACTGTCGGCAGCCCGTAAGTGTGATGATACGCACGGACCAGAAAGTCGCTCGACGCCTTGCTGGAGGAATAGGGCGAGTTCGGCGCATACGGCGTCGTCTCGGTGAACAATCCCGTCGCCCCGAGCGAGCCGTACACTTCATCGGTGGAAACGTGGTGAAATTTCTTGCCGTCAAACTGCCCGTTCCAAAAGGCGCGGCAGGCTTCCAGCAGGTTGAAGGTGCCGATGATGTTGGTCGTGATGAAATCGCCCGGCCCGGTGATGGAGCGGTCCACGTGGGATTCCGCCGCGAGATGCATCACGTGCGTGATGCCATGGCTTTCCACGACCTTCAACGTCGCCGCCTTGTCGCGCAAATCCACCTTCTCAAAAACGTATTTGGGATGGCGCGAAACCTTTTCCAGATTTTCCAACCGCCCGGCATAGGTCAGGCAATCGAGGTTGACGAGTTTCTTCACCTGCACGTCATCGATGACGTGCTGAATCAGATTGGAACCGATAAACCCCGCGCCGCCTGTGATAAGAAGATTCATAAATTAACAACAAAGACGCAAAGGCGCTAAGATTTATCAATGTTCAAAACACGTTGAATACCGTGTTTGATGAGGGTTTCGTTGAAATTAATTAAAATCCACAAAGACAGATGCGTTAATTTAAGATATGTGATGACTTGCGCTTTATGGATGGGTTGCAATTGCTCTACAGCTTTTAGTTCAATCAACAGTTTCTGTTCAATGATAATGTCGGCACGGAAACCAACCTCAATCCGGACGCCCTTGTAGTTAAGCGGTATGGGTAATTCCTTTTGATATGCTACCCCGCGCAAACCAAGCTCATGAGCAAAACAAGCCTGATATGCACTTTCGAGCAGGCCTGGTCCAAGCTCTGTGTGCACCGCAAATGCGGAATCCACTGCCAAAGTCGCCAATCGCTCAACTTCAGGAGAGATGATAATGCGGTTCATTTTGCCTTCCTTTGCGCCTTAGCGTCTTTGTTGTTCATTTTTCCGGCTTCCAATTCTTCAGCGCGTGCTCCAGCGCTTCCTCCACGCCGCGGATCTTGACGCCCGCCGCCAGCAGCTTGGACGCGTCCATCACGCAATTCGAGCGCGGTGTCTTGGCCGCCACCTTGTAGAACTCCTCATCGTTCTGCCAGAACTCAAATTTGCGCGCCGGCTTGAGATATTTCTCGATCAAGCCCACGACATGACGCGTAGTCACATAACCGGGGTTCGTGACGTTGTAGACGCCGAACGGCGCGCGACGTTCCCACAGGTCCAGGCACGCGCTCACGTAGTCTGCGCGATGCGAGACGGAATTCACGTTCTCGTAGGCCTTCGCGTAGCGTTGCACCTTGCTCAGGTAGTTCCGCTTGTTGTCAAATTCATCGAACGGGATGCGCAAGCGCCAGATGTAGCTCTGGCCGACGCCGGCGATGGCTTCCTCACCCAGCGCCTTCGTGCCACTGTAGAAGCTGCAAGGTTGGTCGCGGAAGGAAAAATTCGGGGTATCCGTCTCGGTGAAGCCCAGGATGGCCGGGGATTTCTTTTCCGCGAGCGCGTGCAGTTCCGGCGCCGACAGGCTCTTTTCCACGCGCACCGTGCCGTTCTCGGAGATTTTGGCGCCGCTGTAGATGCAACCGGACGAGACATGCCCCCACGGGATGCCCGCCGCCATGCAGGCGTGGGCAATGGTCTGCGGCAGCAGCGTGTTGCCCGCCAGCGTACCCGCCTTGTCCAGCTCACACGCATCCACGTTGGGCTTGCCGGTGAAACCGGCGGCATTGACGACAAAGGACGGCGTATTGGCCCGCAGAAATTCCAGCAGCACGTCAAAACGCGTGTAATCCACCTGCTTGCGCGACAGCGGCACGAACTCTTTTTTGCGCCGGGCCAGCTCTTTCGCAAACGCTTCGCCGACGTATCCGGTGGCACCGAGAAGAAGAATCATAATTATTTTTTCAGCCGTTTCGCCTCGGCCACGACTTCCTTCACCAGGTACTCGCGATATTCGCAGTTCGGCATCGTGCCGACAATCTGCTCCAGTTGTGCCAGCGAAACAAAACCTTGTTGGAACGCCGCCTCCTCCGGGCAGCCGATCTTGACGCCCGCGCGTTTCTCGATCGTCTGCACGTACGCGCTCGCCTCATGCAGGCTGCTGCTCGTGCCGGCATCCAGCCACGCAAATCCGCGGGGCAGCCGTTGCACCCGCAGGACGCCGCGCTTGAGATACTCCACGTTCACGGCGGTGATCTCCAGTTCACCGCGCGCCGAGGGCTTCAAGTTCTTGGCGATGTCCACGACCTGGTTGTCGCAGATGTAAATCCCGGGCACGGCGTAGTTGCTCTTGGGATGCGCCGGCTTTTCCTCGATGGAAACCGCCTTGCCATTCGCGTCAAACTCCACCACGCCATAGCGTTCCGGGTCGTTCACGTGATAGCCGAAGATGGTTTCGCCTCCCTTGAATTCCGCGAAGGCCCGCTGGAACGTATCGCCGCCATAAAAAATGTTGTCGCCCAGGACCAGCGTCACGTTGTCCTTGCCAATGAAATCTTCCGCGATGAGGAACGCCTGCGCGATGCCTTCGGGTTTCGCCTGTTCGCGATATTCAATGGTCAGGCCAAAGCGCGAGCCGTCACCGAGCAGTTGCTGGAAACGCGGCAGGTCGTGCGGCGTGGAAATCAGGCACAAGTCGCGGATGCCGCCCTCGATCAGCGTCGTCAGCGGATAATAAATCATCGGTTTGTCATAAACCGGTTGGAGCTGTTTGCTCGCGACGAGCGTAAGCGGATATAATCGCGAGCCAGCGCCGCCGGCGAGGATGATGCCTTTCATTTTCAAGAGCTTAAAAGTTATGCAAAAA
>DATHQS010000273.1:0-22289 GCA_035482455.1 Candidatus Acidiferrales bacterium
AAATAACCGCCGCCCGCGCTCGTCGTGGTCTGTACCTGATAGAACGCGCGCGCCGTGCCCTGCGGCGTCTCGAATTCGTAAACGACCATCGCATTGTCATACCAGTCGTGGCCGGTGTAATAATCGATGCCACCGCTGGCCATCACCGATTTGGCCGTGGTGCCGAACCACCAGTTGAAGATGTCGATCTGATGCGCGCCGAGGTCGGAAAGAGGGCCGCCGCCGAGCCCCTTGAACCAGCGCCAGTTGCGGAACTGGTGCATGTCCTTGAAGCCGTATTTGGCGAGTTGTTCCGGTGCCATCTCGGAATGTTTCGGCCAGGCCAGGTCGTTGGTCACGGTGCGGTTCCACTGGGCGTGGGCGGCCGTGAGTCGCCCGCAGATTTTCGCATCGTTGACCAGCCGGTTCAGGGCAAATACGTAACGCGGATTGCTGCGGCGCTGGTGGCCGATCTGCAACAGTTTTCCGGTTTCCCGCATCGTCTGCACCATCGAACGCGCGCCTTCGATGGTGTTGCTCATCATCTTTTCGCAATAGACGTGGAGCCCGGCCTTCAGGCAGGCGATGGTGATGGGCGCATGCCAGAAATCCGGGGTGGCGACCACGACTGCCTGCAAATCCTTTTCATGCGCGAGGAGGTCCTCGTAATTTTCGTAGCCTTTTACATCGAAGCCTTGGGACTTGAGGCGGCGGACGTTGGAATTGCGGTTGTAATCCCAGATGTCGGCGATGGCGACGAGGTTGATGCCATCGATGACGGTGAGCGAATCGAGCAGCACCTGGCCCTGCGCGCCGCAGCCGATGAGCGCGATGTTGAGCTTGCTGAGCGGCGCGGTTTTGCCGGCGGCGGGTTTCGGGCCGGCATCCGGGCTGCACGAGGTCAGCAGCAGGCCCGCGCCGGCGGCGGCGGTCGTGCCGATAAAGTCGCGGCGGGAAATTTCGCGGCTGGTGGTGGATGGTTTTACCATTTTTTGAGAAGCGCGAGCTTGTTGTGTTTTGCCAGCATCAACGCCATCGCCACGAGGGCGACGTGGATGCCGAGGTAGGCAATGCCGTCCGGCTGGTTGATGAGGATTAATCCCACCGACAGCATGATGTAGATGACACCTTGCAGCATGAGCGACGCACGGGTGCCAAGGCCGACCAGCAGCATGACACCCGCGAGGATGAGCGCCGGGCCGAGCAGCTTGTCGAACAGGTTGAGCGCGAAGCCGGGGAGCAGCGCCTCATTGGCGAACTTGGTCTTCAGGCCGGCGGGGACGCCGGCATAGTTGGCGAGCGCGTAAAATTTCACCTTGATATCGACGACCGCATTCGGATCCGGCTGGCCGGTCGTCGGGTCGATGATGGGCTGTTGGATGGTCTTGTAGGCGCCGAATTTTTCGACGCCCGCGAGCAGCGCCCGCAGGCCGAGCCAGCCGCGCAGCAGCAGGAAGGCGAGGGCGTAATCGCAGTTGCAGCACTGGCTCCCTGCGGAGCCGTCCGGTTTTTTTTCAGTCGTTTCGTTCATGTTTGTCAGATTGCAGCCGGGTGTTGGTTTTCAGGCAATTTCAAAATCGTGCCAATCATGCAAGCAATGTGCCCCGCATGAATTTCCACTTTTTTGACGGGTGGCGCAGTGCCGTGGTTTCAAACTTCTTTGACATCATTTTCAAAGTGGAAAGATGTTTTTATATCACCGCCGGGGAAAATTGCAGAGAAAAATTTCCCGGTATTTTCGGTTAACCGGTTCACGGCAGCAGGACGGAACGGTAGAATTTTTGCGCCGGGCCGGCTGGTGTGGCCACCGGGAAGTCGAAAGTTCCCGACACCGGCTGGTTGGTACCGACGGTTTCCCAGTCCACGAGGTTCGTGGAGGCTTGCAACTGATAGGCATAGGCGTCGGAGCCGGAGAAGCGGACACTCCAGCCGCCGTTGGTGAAGACGAGGGCGACGAGTGAATCCGGTCGCAGGCGCGGAAGTAATTGAGAGGGAATTGCTTCGTAGGCCTCGTCGGAGATGCCATAGTTGAGCTGGTCGTTTGAACTGACGGAATCGTTTCGGTTTAACCACGGGGATGAAATGGAGAGTTCCGGGGTTGCCAAGATGTCGCCGGTTGAACTGAAGCTCTGATTGGCTCGGCTGAGACGTGCTTGCGTCAGCGCATTTGCGACGAACTGTGATTGTGGCGAATTGCTGGCCATCACGAATGAATCAAGTTGTGGCGGAAGATTATAGACGGGGACGTCGGTAGAGTTGGTTTGCACGACGGTGTTGTCGAGAGCTTGTGACAAGCCAGCGGATGTGGCGTTGACGGATTGCAACTGCGTGGCGTCATTTGTGTTGAACATCGCTATGATCAGGGCGGCAAGTTGCCAGTCGCTGGTTGGCGCGAGAACCGCGGCATCGGTTGAATCAAAGTCGCCAGTCCAGTTTTCCCAAGTGTTCAACCCAACTGTTGGATTATCCTGGGCCCAATCCACATAGTCCAGGATGTTGGTGGCTTTCAGATAAATGGTCTGCCACGGCGTGCCGCGATGAATGCGGCCGAGGGTGGTCAGTGGCAGGCTGTTGGTGGTGGGAAAATCCCAGTCGTCGGAACCCCACACGAGCGGGTCGCGGTAGGCCAGATTGAAACTGGCGTTCCCAGTACTGTTATGCAAGACCCCGACCACGCCTTCCATCTGCCCGTTCCGTCCCCATGGCTGGTACCGCGAAGGGACAATGCCCAGATTAGGATAGGCCACCGGGGGAAAGGCGGGATCATCGCTTCTGGCCACACCGTTGGTTACGTTGCTTAATTCATTAACCGGTTGGCACAAATCGCTGCTCAAATAATGTACCAAGGGATCATTAGCCACCCAAAGGGTTGGAGAAACCACCGTGCGGATTGGAATGTAGGGAGCTTGCTGGGCCAGGTTGGTGTTGAAGTAAACCTTGCCGCCGTAGGACCAAAACGGCAGAAAGAAACCTTGAAACATGGCCGCCTCGGCGGCTCTGATGCCTTGAAGACCGGGGGGCATGTTCGGGGAATCCTGCCACGCTCCCGGGGGAATGTTCAGTGCAGTTTGGGAAACAGTGATCTGATGTTGCACGCCCCAGTTCACACCGGTGGGCGGCGAACCGACCCCGCTGGCATTCGTTGCCCACATATATCGATCAGTGCTGATTGCATTTGGATCTCTCAAGTCATCACCCAAATTTCGGACTTGGACCGGACCGTAGAATTGGACGTAATCGAGGACGTGGCCATTATCCAAGATATATGCCTGAAATCTATTGGTGGTATCCTCTTCAAATGAAGGAAAGACCGGCAAGGTTGTTGGCGCACCGATGAATGTTTCAGTCTTGAAACCGGTATTTTGCGGATTTCCGTTCTGGTCCAAATCTAGCGATGCTTCGTGAACGAACGGGAAATCAAAATTTCCGGCGATGAATGAACCGGAATTGTTAAACTTTCTGGGAGATTGACTCGTATTCCAGCCTGACCCAACCCACGGGTTGAGGCTGCTGAAAAAGGTAAAGTTGGTGGCCCAAGAGTAGCTCCAAAAGCCGTAGGACAAGCGCATGACGATAAAGTCTTGCGCATACACCACAGGCTGGCCGGGATAGTTTGCGGTATAAGAATTCCAAAAAGAAAACCCCATGTGATTGGTGATGCTTAGGTTGAGCATCTGGTTGGTGCTATAAAGTTGCTTGTTCGGTCCCGTCCACCCCGCCCCGAAAGTGGCCGCCGTACGGTTGAACTGGAGCTTGCGCGTAACCTGCGCCGTGTTGAATGCATAAAACTCGTTGAAATTCGGCATATACTTCTTCGCGCCGATGATCCAGGGGACGCCGTAGACGTTCACGTTGGAACTGACGCCGAAGGGCAGGGGCGTGAGGTCGATCGGTGAACTCAATTGCGGGTCACCGACGCCGGTGACGCTGACGACTTGCTGATAGCCGGTGATAAAAACATTTCCCTGCGGGTCGCGAAAAAAGACAGGGCGGAAGACGGTCGGATAAAAATTGGTCGTTGAGGCATCAAGCAGGTTGGCCGTGACCTGCAGCAGACGTTGGACGGCCAGGGTGTAAACAAAAACGCCGTTGGTTTGCACCGGTATGTTTGTGATGCCAAAGCTGAAGGTGCTGCGCAGCAGTTTATCCGCAACAGTGGTGAAAAAGCCGGTCGGGTCGTTTGGGTCGGGTACGGTGCGGGCGGAGGAATTGATGTCCACCAACAAGATGGCCAAACCCAGAAGCAAAATCTTTTTGAGCGTTCCCATGCAAACCTGAATCGGCGCGGTTCTTATATGCTTAACATAGCCTTTGTTACGTGATGACGAAAGGCTTTTCAACCCGGAACGTCCCCTAAACTGGCTGCTTCCGGAGCGCGCTGTGTCCCGCAGGCGCGGGACCAGCCGCAGCAAGGTGGGAACACAGCGCGGCAATCGCATTCGTATGCGGTTTGGTCTTTGCACGTTGCTGCGACGGGCTTTTAGCCGGAACCATGCAGTCCAGAATTAACGCCAAGACGCCAAGACGCGAAGCCGCCAAGGAAACCGGGCGATTCGTCTGGCCTGGCCGTGGTCGTCGCCCCTCACCAAACGGTGAACACTGCGATTGCCGCCCCCAATGACAAAACCCTTGCGTCTTGGCGGCTTTGCGCCTTTGCGTTAAAAATCTTCTGCATCGTTCCGGTTTAGCGCAGTCGCGCTCAGGCGGCGGCGGGAATTTGGGGGCAGTGTCAGGATGCGCGTCCCCTGAACTGGCTATGGCGGGCCGGCGGGTTGCTGGTAAATTAAATGGATACACCCGTTGCCCATGTTGTTGTCGTCGTTCATCACGCCCGCTTGCAAGCGCGGCGTTGCCATTTTGGTGGCGTGTCTTTTCATTTCCCAAACTTCTTTGGCCGCAGTCGCAACCTGGTTTGTGGCCACGAACGGGCTGGATTCAAATGCCGGTTCGAGCAACAGCCCGTTTGCCACGATTATGCGGGCGCAGACGGCGGCGGGCTCCGGCGACACGGTATATCTGCGCGGCGGGACGTACCACCCGGACAATTCCAACCTGACGGCGACGAACGCGCCGTGGGTGATCGTGAACAACATGACCAAGAACAATGTGAGCTATGTCGCTTATCCGGGTGAACTGCCAGTGTTCGATTTTAGCAATGTCCGGCCGCCGATCGAGAATTCGAACCGGGTGACGGCATTCCTGGTCTCGGCGAGCGGCTGTGTGTTCAAGGGGTTCGATGTGGTGGGGGTGCAGGTGGATGTGGCGTTACAGCATACGCAGTCGGAATGTTTCCGGGTGAACGGGGGGAATTTGAACCGGTTCGAGCAGCTGCGGATGCATGACGGCATGGGCAACGGCTGGTATCTGACCGATGGCGCGAGCAACCTGGTATTGAACTGTGACGCGTACAACAATCGCGGCCTGGACAGCGGTTCGCTGGGAAACACGGATGGGTTCGGCTGTCATCCCGCCCATACCAGCGGCAAGGGGAATGTCCTCCGCGGCTGCCGTTCATGGTTCAACAGCGATGACGGCTATGATTGCATCAACGCGTTTGCGGTGGTGACGTTCGATCATTGCTGGTCTTTTTACAACGGTTACTTCACTAACTTCGCCAGTTCCACCGGCGACGGCAACGGCATCAAGGGCGGTGGTTATGGCATATCCGGCAGTCCGTTTCCAACGCCGATTCCACATCACGTCATCGAGTTTTGTATGACCGTGCGGAACCGCGCAAACGGTTTTTATGCGAATCATCACATGGACGGCCAGATCTGGATCAACAACACGGCGTACCACAACGCGGTGAATTACGACATGTTGTGCAGCATCAATAATTCAAACTCCGCGGGCGATGTGCCGGGTTTCAACCACGTGATGAAAAACAATCTCGGCTACAAGGGTGGAACCGAGGTCAAAGACCTTGGCCCGGTCAATGACACGAATTTCAATTACTTCACACTGGCGGTCAGCATCGCGACGAATGATTTCATCACACTGGACGAAAGCCTGCTCATTGCGCCGCGCCTGACCAATGGGGACCTGCCGTACATCAATTTTGCGCGGTTGACGAACACCAGCGACTGCATCGATGCCGGGACAAACCGGGGTTTTGCGTTTTACGGCAGCGCTCCGGATTTGGGCGCGTTTGAGTTCGGGCCGACGAATGCGCCGGAGCCGGTGATGCAGAAATCGGGAACCAACCTTGTTTTCATCACGAGCGGCTGGGCGAACCGGACGAATTATCTTTTTGCGACGACCAACCTCGGTCTGGCCGTCGCGCAGTGGCCGTGCATCGGCACGAACCTGTCTGACTTGGCGGGCAACTGCGCGTTCACCAACGGGATCAGTTCCGGGAACGTGCCGCGGTTTTACCGGACGGGGATTCCCTAAACGGAAAAGAGCAGGCAGGCTTTCTGGCGTGCCCCGGGAATATTCCGTTTTGCGTTTTGCGCGGTGTTGATTAATGTTTCCGCGACCATGAAGCCGCCTGTACCCGCCAATGAAGCTGCCCGGCTGGAAGCCTTGCGGCAATACGATATCCTGGACACCGCGCCGGAACAGGCTTTTGATGATATCACCCGGATCGCCGCGTTCATCTGCGTTACACCCACGGCCATCATGGCGTTGATTGACCGTGAGCGGCAATGGTTCAAGTCCAAGGTGGGTGAGAAAAAGAGCGAGACACCACGGGAGCAGGCCTTTTGCGCCTACACCATCCTGGAGCCGCAGCTTTTGGAGGTCGAGGATGCGCGGGAGGATGAACGCTTTGCGGACAATCCGCTGGTGACCAGTTCACCGAACATCCGTTTTTACGCCGGTGCGCCGCTGCTGACACCCGAGGGGCTGGCGCTGGGGTCGCTTTGTGTCATAGACCAGCAACCGCGCAAACTGAATGCCGGGCAGAAAGAAAGTCTTGGGAGTTTGGCCCGTCTGGTGATGATGACGATTGAACTCCGTCAAGTATCACGCAAGCTGGCCGATGCCGCCGCGAACCTTAAGACGCTATCAGGTATGCTGCCGATTTGCGGTGGTTGTAAAAAGATCCGCAATGACGGCGGCTATTGGAAGCAGGTCGAGGCCTATATCCAGGAACATACGGATGCAACGTTCAGCCACGGTCTTTGCCCGGAATGCACTGAAAAGTATTTCCCGGGCATCAAACCGCCGTCCAAGGGGTAAAACTGGCCAGCCGGGTGTGCGCAACTGTTTGCAGGTAGCGGTGTTCTTAACCATAACTGGAAGGATAATTATGAAACTGATGAAGGTATTGGCGATGGTATCACTGGGCATGGCGTGGTTGGGTGCGCCGGCACATGCGCAATCCACCAATGAATTCCGAACGGACATCGAAACGTTCGAATTGCAGACGAACATAGTCATCGTCAAAGGGTTTGGAACGGGCGGGACGGTGAGCGTCGGCAACGGCATTTTATCCATACACTTGAAGGAATCTTTCAGTCCCGACACCGGCGGCAAATGGCAGGCGCTGGTATTGGATTGTTCGGAAGGCGGGTTGCGCGAACGGGCGGTGGTGGATTATGCGGAGATAGACTCGCTGTTGAAGGCGCTGGACTACATCCGGACGGTCACTTATGACGTCACCAGCCTGCCGGGATTCGAGGCGACGTATCAGACGAAGGATGGTTTCCGTGTCATCGGCATAGGGAGCCATCGGCAGAGCGCCGTGCAGACCTTTGTGCAGTTCGATGGTTGCGGGCGCATTCCCCTGAATTCCGATCAGATTTCACAACTGCGCAGCCAGATCGCGCAGGCGCGACAGACGCTGGATGAGTTGAAATCGTCGCGATGAATGCTGCGGATATAACCACCGCCATCCATTGGACAATAAAAACGGCCGCCAGGCATTTCCCGGCGGCCGTTTATATTTAGACTTTATTGCGAAGGCCATCACGGATAGACCATGCGATAAAACACGGTGCCGTTGACGGGGTTCAGCGTGAACTGGATGCTGTTGACCAAGGTTGAGCCGGCAACGTCAACCCAGTTGCTACCAAGGCCCGAACTGAGTGTGTTGGTCTGCACCTGCAACCGCCAGCCGGTGTGATCCGCGGGCCAGCTCAAGGTCAACTGGTTGCCGCTCACGGTAGCCATGATAGGCGCGGGCGTGGCATTGACTGCAGTGACGCCCAACGTGCCATCGGTGGTCAGGTGGCTGGTGTCCCATTGGAGGCCGTCCGCCGGCTGGCTGGGAGTGATGGAGGTGAACGCACCGCTGGCGGAGGCGAAGCTGAACAATTTAAAACTGTCGCCGGCTACCAGTGTGTCGCCGGTGAGGTTCAGCGCCAGCGTCCCGCCCAAGGTCAGCGTGGTGATGTTGGTGATGACATCGCTCGTGAAGGTTGAGCCGGTCTTGTCCGCGTCCATCGTGCAGGTTCCACCCAGGGTCAGCCGGTTGCTGATGATCAAGGTGGCGAGCACCATATTGGCGTCGCCGGGCGAGAGGTTGCCGCCGCCGGAGGTGGTCACCGCGCCGCGGATGAAGCCGATGCCTCCGAGCAGCCCGCCGGTAACGCTGATGCTGTTGGTGCCGCTGATGCCCTCCACGAGCACCGTGCCGCCGTTCACCGTGGTCGTGCCGGAATAGTTGTTGGTCGCGGCCAGGATCAGGGCGTTCGTATCTGCCGCCGACTTGATCAATGAGCCGCTGCCGTTGACCGGCCCGTTCAAGGTCAATGACACCGGGGCGCCGCGTCCGGCAGGTGCGCCGCCAAAAACGCAACTGCCGTTCAAGGTGATCGCCCCGACGATTGTGTGAGAGCCATTGTAATTCCAGATGCTCGGCGTCACGCCGTCACCGTTGAGGATGAATTTTTTATCCCAGGCCGTCGACGTGTCGTAGAACGAAACCGTTGCCCCGGCGCTGACAGTGATGTTGCTGCCGGGATCGCCCATCGAACTGGTGGAACCGTGGAAATTCAACATGCCCTGCAGGACATTGATGTTGCCCAACGCCGGATCCACCGTGGTGTTGATGAGGGAAAGCTCGTTCGGCCCGGTCTTGGTGAGGTTGAAATTTGTCCCGCTGGTGCCCAGGTTTTCCGTGATGGCGAAGTAACCGGCATTCTGGATCGGGTCCGTGTTCCACTGGCCTGAACCGCCGAAGGTCGTATCGTTCGTCAAGGTCACGTTATGCAGGGCTGTTGCGGTGGTGGTGAGCGTCGTATTTTGCGGCCCGCCATTGTTCACCAGCGCCCCCGCGCCGGTGGGGCCCGCGCCGGACACGGTGATGGGGGTGGCGCCGATGTTCTTCCCGTTCACATCCAGCGCGCCGGTGTTGGTGATGGTGATGCTGCTGCCAGTTCCCAGTGCCGAGGTGGTGTTGCCGGCCACCAAGGTTCCGCCGGTGATCAAGACCGGCCCGGTGAAACTGCTGTTGTTCGCGCTCAATGTCAGCTTGCCCGGACCGGACTTGGTCAGCGATCCGGCATCAATGAGGACGGAATCAAACGTCGCGTCTGCCGGCTGGCCGAACGCGAGCGTGCCATCGAGCTGGACCTGCGTGCCGTTGAAGGTGTTGGCGTTTGAATTCAGCACGGACATCGTCGTCCCGGCACCGATGGTGATCACCGGCGTGCCGGTGTTGGGATCCACGATGATGTTGGTGCTGTTGCCTGCCAGCGTCAGCGAGCCGTTGAGCAGGGTGATGCCGCCGGAGAAGGTGTTCTGGCCGTTGTTCGCGAAGGTCACGGCGCCGTTGGAGACCGTCGTGAGGCTGCTGAAACTGTTGTCGCTGAGATTGCTGATGGTGAGGCTGCCCGGCCCGGCCTTGAACAACGCCCCGGCGACCGCCAGTCCGCCGCTTCCGCCCAGGCCATAATTTTTAACCGCATTGCTTACCGTCATCGAGCCGGTGACGAGTGGGCCGGATACGTTCACCGCCGGCGTCGCGGAGCCGGTGTCGCCGAACGCGACGTTGTCCAGGTTGAAGAACTGGCTGGACGCGCCGTTGTTCCAGTTGAATGCGCCCTGCGCATCCCAGACATTTGCGCTGCCGTCGCCGACCCACGTCTGGTTGGCCGGGCCGGTGCCGCCAACCACCAGCTTGATCTGGCCAGGGGTGCTCGTGGTGTCAAAGGCGAAGGTGTAGCGACCGGTCGTGAGCGGTCCCACGACTTTGAACTGCGTCTGGTCACCGACCACCGCCCCCGCGGTGATCAGGATATAGGGCGTGGTCGTATCCAGCGAACCGCCCAGCGATTTGAGGAACACATTGTTCGTGCCGTTCAACGTGAGAGTTCCTGAAATATTGATCTGGTCATTGACGCCGCCGCTGGTGGTGGACAGGTCAAAGTTCAACGTGCCGCCATTGTTCAAATTCAGGTTCCCGCTGTTGCCATTCAAGGTGAGTGTTCCGGCCTTGCTCACCCCGCCGGGGCTGATGGTGCTGCCCGGGGCCTGGATCACATTGCCGTTGATGGTGCCCGCGCCCTGCAGCGCGTTGTTCACCGTCAGGCTGCCGTTGGTGATGCCCTGCACATCCCACGCCGCCGGGTTCGGGCTGTTGCCGAGATCCAGAACCGGTGTGCCGGTGATGGAGCCGTTGTTGACGATGTTGAGTGCATTCGTCGCCTTGATGATCGCGGCGTTGGCCAGCGTACCACCGTCAAGTTGAAGGTTGCGGGCCGTGATGAACGTTCCGGCTGGCACCGTCAGTGTGGCGTTGGTTACGTTGATGTTCACGGTGCCTTGGTTCTTATACGTGCCGTTCACCGTCATCGAGCCGCCAAAGACATTCAGGTTCGCCACCCGTGCCGCCGATGCTCCCGTGGTGACGCCCAGCGCGAGCTGGCTGTTCACCGTCACCGTCGTGTTGGTGAAGGTGGCGGTTCCGGTGATGACGCCGCCCTGGGAGGCATTGAATTGCGCGCCCAGAATCAGGGTGTTGACGTTCAATATGCCACCGCCCATCGAGAAAGTGCCTGTCGCCGCCGTTGTGTTGCCGCTGCCGTTCTGGCCCCGGCCCACGATGATGGTGTCCGCCAGGATGTCCGAGGTCGCTCCCAGCAGGTTCACCGTCCCCGTCGTCGGATTGGAACTGGCCCCGGCATCCGATTCATCCCCGATGCGGAAAAACGACATCCGGCTCACCCCGTCACTTCCGCGCATCACGAGCGTGGGGGAAGTGAAGGCGGGGTTGAGCAGGATTTGCCCCGGCGTCTTTTGGGCACCGACCAAAATCCGGTCGATGTTGAGGCGGTTGCTCTGCCCCAGAAACAGGAAGGACGTGCCGCCGTTGCCGTTGTTGTTCTGGTCGTTGTTGCCGATGATGAGCTGGACGTTGTCCGCGGAGTTCGTCCCGGTCAGCGTGATGGTGTTCGTTGCCGCCAGCTTCAACTGGCCTTGGGCACGGGACAACGGCGCGTTCTCGCCATCGCCGATCCGGATGCGTCCCAGTTTGGCGGTAAACGTGTTCAAGCCGGACAAATCCAGCACCGCCTGGTGCAGGACGTTTCCGCTCCCGGCGAAAACCTGACGGATGTTCATCTCGTTGTTGGTGTTGATGACGAGAAATGTCCCGGCCCCGGAAATGGTGTTGGTCACGCCCGTGGTGGCCGTGGCCGGGTCGCGGGTGCCGACATAAACCGTTGAAATCTCGTTGGTGGGTGTCGAGAGCGCCGGATTGCTGCCCAGCGGGCCGTAACCGTCAAAATTCGTGCCTGCCACCGTCAACGTCATGCCCGCGTCGATCGCGATGTTGTGAAGATTGTTGGTCTGCGAGAGCCAGAGCGTGTTGACCGTGATGTTGTTGGTCACCTCGCTGTCGATGCCGGTATTGCCCAGGACATTCGTCGCTCCCGCATCAAAAAAGATTGCGAAATCATTCGTGGTGGGCGGCCCGCCGGAAAACCAGTTGCCGGACGTTTTCCAGAAGAGATTGACGCCGCTGGCGCCCGACCAGATGAAGTTTGTTGCCGAAGCGAGACCGGCCAGTGACAGGATGAACAGCACGACCGTAACGATTTTGATCAGTAGACGATGGTTTTTCATTGCGATGGTTGTGGTTGATTTTCACGACATACGAATGCCCGTATTGGGATACGACTGGTTGGGAACCTTGGCATTTTGCACAACCCTCTCTGGCAATTCCATCGGATGTTCGTTCTAATACTTTTCCGTATGAAAACTAATGTTTCTTAAATTCAACAGGTTCAGCCTTTTATGGCTTTGAACATCGCGAGGCACTTGTCGCGTTGCTCCTCGTGGAGGACAATGCGGGCGGGATACTTTGATTTGGCGAACAGGAGCGGGTTTTCCCACGGCTGATGGATGAGGTCGTCCGGAAAATCTTTCAGTTCGGGGAGCCAGCGGCGGACGAATTCACCGTTCTCATCGCATTTCTCCGCCTGCGAAGTGGGGTTGAAGATCCGGAAATACGGCGCGGCATCGGTGCCGGTGCCGGCGCTCCATTGCCAGCCGCCGTTATTGGCGGCCATGTCGCCATCCACCAGCTGCTGCATAAAATGGCGTTCGCCGAGCTGCCAGTTGATGAGCAGATCCTTCGTCAGGAACATCGCCACTATCATGCGCAGCCGGTTGTGCATGGTGCCGGTGGCGTTGAGACAGCGCATGGCGGCATCCACGATGGGGTAGCCGGTGCGACCCTCGCACCAGGCTTGAAAATGTTCCCGGTTATCCGACCACTTCAACTGGTTGTATTCCGGGCGGAACGCGCCCTTGGTGACGTGCGGAAAATTGTGGAGCACCTGCGTGTAAAATTCGCGCCAGATGAGTTCGTTGAGATAAACATCGCAACTGGCAGCCTGCGCGGGGGCGGCTTTTTCGCGCGCCTTTTTCAAGGCGGCAAGGATGGTGCGGATGCCGATGGTGCCGGCGCGGAGATGCGGGGAGAGGTTGGAGCCGCCGTCCACGGCGGGGAAATTCCGGTTGGTGCCGTAGCTGTAGACCGGGCCGGCCATGAACTTGCGGAGCAGTTCAAGGGCGGTGCGTTCGCCACCGGGAGGAATTTTTTGCGTGAGAGGATGGCCGAAGGAGGCGGTATCTGCCGGCAAGGCATCGCCGGGAAGGTTTTTAATTTTTAACTTTAAATTTTTAATGCGGGGACGCGGCGACGAAACGGGGCGCGCCTTCCACGCTTTGGAATAGGGCGTAAAGACTGTGTATGGTTTGCCACTTTGGTTGAGGATTTCCTGTTCTTCCCAGATGACGGCGTCCTTGAACAATTCAAAACCCACGCCGATGTCGAGCAGGGCCGAGGTGATGCGTTCGTCACGCCGTTGCGTGTAGGGCTCATGGCGTTTGTTGGCAAAGACGGCCTGGGCGCCGGCTTCTTGGCACAATGCGGGCAGAACGTCCGCCGATTTACCACAACGGATGATGAGCGTATGGCCGAGCTCGGCGAGGTTCTTGCGTAGTGACTCGACGGATTGCAGGAGAAACTCCAGTCGCGCCGCACCGACATCCGGCCCGGTGCGAAGGGCGTCCTCGAAAATGAAAACGGGAATGACCGTTTCCGCGCGCTTGCAGGCCTCGCTTAAGGCGGTGTTGTCGCTCACGCGCAAATCACGCCGGAACCACTGGATGACGGTTTTCATCGGGCGAAAGTTGTGCGTGTGTTCAAGGCCCCACGTTCACGCGATAAAACCGTGTGGGTGAATTGCTGGTGATGTCGATGATGCCGGTGATCGTGTTGGTGCCAAGGATGGCCGCGCCGAGATTTGACCAGGTTCCGGTCACGAGGTTGGTCCGGCATTGGACCTGATAATGCGGTCCGGGCAAGGAATTCCAATTGAACCGGACGACCCGGTTCGAATAGGTGGTGCTCGTCAAAGTCGGCTGCGGGAAGGTGGAGCAGCAGACGGTGGTGTTGGAGGTGGTGATAAATTTCAGGCTCCAGCCGCCGGAAATGCTGCCCGAATCCTCGGCGTAGAAATCCTCGACGTACAGCGACCAGGTGCCGTTGGGTGTGGCTGCCAGCGGCAACAAGGTGGTGCCATAAGGGTAGGCCGGGGCGGGGGAATTGAACGAGTGTTGAGTTTCATCAAGGTCGGTGGGCTGAAAAGTGCCGCTGGTGACCGTGCTGGGGGACAGGGGGGACGACGCGGCATCATCCAATGTCAAAACGATTCCGCTGATGGACGAGCTGCCGCCGATAGCATCAAGGAGTTTCACGGTCTGCCCGCCGGGCCCGACCAAAAGCATGCCCACATCGCTGGCATACGTATGCGACCAGCCGTTGATGGTGGCGGTGATGTTGGTGACGGTTCCGCTCACCCCGGCCACGGCGATGGTGGAGGGATATGGCGTGGCGCTGGCGTTGTCGTTGATGGTGATGAAACCTGCATTGTTGAAAACGTTGGTGGTGACCGTCGTTTGCGTGGCACCCAGCGGAAAGACGGTGGACAAGGTGCCCAGGCTGCTGGCCCCGTCAACCAATTGCACCACGCCGGTCACCGAGCCGCCGCAAATCCCCGCCGGCGTAAATGTAAACGGACGCGTGACGTTGCCGCCGGCGCTGATGACACCGTAGGTCTGCGGCCCGCCGGGGTAAAATACGCCGTTGGTGGCCAGCAGGGTGGCCACGAGGTTCGTGGTCGGCGCGCTGCCGAGGTTGGCGATGGTCCAGTTGACGTTGACCGTTTCATAGGGATCAATGGCGCCGTTGGTCGGCAGACAGGATTCGTTGGTCAGCGCGGTTCCGGTCAACTGCAAAAACGGCACCGGGCTGCCGGGGAGCACGTTGAAATCGCCGCGGTTGATGTTGAAAAAGATTTTGCCGTTGGCCTGCACCAGGATGCGGGCGTGCGCGGTGATGAGGTTGGGCAAAATGACGGCGGCGGAACCGTTGTTCGGCACGTTGGTCGCGAGCAGAAAGGGGAACGCCAGGCCGCTGTTGGTGGACAGAAGAATGTTCACCGTGGCGGCGCTGACCGGGGCGTTCGTGGTGCCGGCGACGTTCCAGGTGACCGTGCGCGCGCCCGACCAGTTCGCGTTGGTGACCGGCGCGGTGACGATGAACGGGCTGGTGCTGGCCACCGAGGTGACCGTCATCTGCGCGTCGGATACGCCGCCGCCGCCCGCGCGATTGTCGCGCGCGGTCACGCGAAAGGTCATCGTGCGGCTGGTGGTCGGGAGGACTTCCTGGTTCCAATTGGTGTTGGCGAGGACGCTGGAGATTTTTGGAAAATAGCGGGACGGCGAATTCGTGGGCGGGAAATCACGGAACAGCGGCCCGGTGCCGGGGTCAAGGCCCGTGAGGGTCTGGTTGCCCGTGCCCAGATCGAATTCCTCCCAGCAATAGGTCAAGGTATCACCGTTGGGGTCGCTGCCGGTGGCGGTCAACACAAACGGGGTGGCGGCCGGAATCGTGTAGTTCGCGCCGGCGCTGACCGTGGGGGCGGTGTTGCCGGTGGCGGTGGACACGGGGCAACTGGAGCCGTTGCCGCTCGTGATATAGGCTTGGATCTCATCCAGGCTGACGCCGTGAAAAAACGGATCGCTGTGCGGCTGCAGATCATCCGGCGAGCAGATGCCGGCGTAGGCCATGATGGTCAGGCCGCTGCCGGGCTCGTAGGCGGTGCTGGCATTGCGATTGCCGCCGCCGCAATTGTTGTTGGTGCTGTTGAACGTGTGTTGACCCCCGAACTGATGGCCCATTTCGTGCGCGACGTAATCGATCCAAAAAGAATCACCGGTCGGTGCGGGGTTTCCGGTCACGCCTTGCGCCTTTGAGCCGGCCACACAGACGCAGCCGACCTGGGCGATGCCGCCGCCACCGGTGCTGAAGACGTGGCCGATGTCGTAATTGGCCGAGCCGATGATTGAATCGATGGTCGTCTGGTTCTGGCCGAGCATGGTGGAACCATTGTTGTTGGAATAAGGTTCGGTGGCGCTGTTGGTGAAAACGATCAGGTTATCCTTGCCGATCAGCACGAGACGGACGGCCAGTTCGGTTTCATAAACGCCATCCACGCGGTTCACCGCGGTGACGATGGCGGCCACGGCATTGGAAACGGTGCCGCCAAAAAACGCCGCATATTCCGCAGTGCAGGCCACGGCCAGGCGGTAGGTCTTGAGCGTGGCGCCGGACAGGACCGCGTTGGCCACAAGGGTGCCGCCGGAATTTGTGCCCGTGACGGCGGTGCCTCTGCCCGCCGTTCCGTCTGGTGCCAGGCATTGCCAGTCTTCATTGGTTTTGGAGTAATCCCGTTTGTAATAACTTACGTGATTGACCGCGTCGTTGCGGTACGCCGGGTCCACATAGACCGCGCCATGCGGCGACAACACCTGTGCGTGAAATCCTGCGGGTGACAAATCCAGCCGCACGGACGCCTGCGGATCATCAATGCCCACGCCGGCGTAAGTCTTGATCTCGGGAAATTTTGCGGCGAGTTCAGGGTCCATCACCGGCGCTTCCACGACGAAGAACCGCGCCATGGTTCCATCGGGCATCGGGAGCTCGATCTGGCGGCCCATAGTTTTGGCCTCGGACGGCTGGCCCTGCGGGATTTTGGTATAGTTCGAGCGGATGATCGTGGAATCCAGTTGGAAGAGTTCGCCGCGCAGCGGTTGCACCCAGCGGGCGGCTGCCGCCTTGCCCGGTGGCGGGCCCGGCAAATGCGTCCATTCATGGTCTGGGCGCGGGGATTGGGCGGAAACCACGCCGGCCACGAGGCACAACAGCAGGACGGGGAGCAGCGGGTTGGCGGAAAATATGAAGGTCCGCTTCGGTGCAAATTCTGTTGTTTGTCTCATGTTAACCCCGTCCAAGCTGGTCGCCGCCTTCGTCCATGGAATCTATAACAATTCCTGCGCATACGCAAACAGCGCGGGCGCGCCGCCGGTATGCCAGAACAGGACCGTCTCGTCCTTTTTAAATGTTCCCTTGCGGATCAGGTCCACGAGCGCGCCGAAAGCGCGGCCGGCGTAGACCGGGTCGAGCACGATGCCTTCGCTGCGCGCCAGGAGGCGGATGGCGTCGCGTTCCAGATCGCCGACCACACCATAGCCTTCGCCCTTGTAACCGTAGACCACCTTGATGTCATCGCGCGACACGCGCACGGGCGAGCCGATGTACGCCGCGCAGTCGTTTGCGATCTGGGCCACCTCGGTTTCGTATTCAAAATGTTCGGGGTCGTTTTTGTCGATGGAAAGTCCGTGCAACCGCCCCGTGAAACCGGCAAGGCGCGCCCCAAGCACGATGCCCGCCTGCGTGCCGCCGCTGCTCGTGCCGAAGAGGAGATGATCCACGTGCCGGCCCGTCGCCGTAAGCTGGGCCATGAGTTCTTGCATGGCCACCACGTAGCCGGTCGCACCCACGCCGTTCGAGCCGCCGACGGGAATGAGGTACGGCTTGCGGCCTTGAGCACGGAGTTGGGCATCCAGCTCTTTCAGTTTCGCGGCGCGTTGGGAGCGGTCGATCCAGTGCAAGTTGGCGCCAAGAATCTCGTCCAGGAGCAGGTTGCCGCTGGCGAGGTCCGGCTGTTTGCCGTTGAGGATGAGTTCGCAGCGCAGGCCGGCCTTGGCGGCGGCGGCGGCGGTCTGGCGGCAATGGTTCGACTGCACCGCGCCCAGCGTGATGAGCGTGTCCGCGTCTTTCGCGAGGGCGTCGCCGAGGAGAAATTCCAGTTTGCGCGTCTTGTTGCCGCCAAGCGCGAGACCGGTTTGGTCGTCGCGCTTGATGAGCAGTTTCGGTCCCGCGAGCTGGCGGGTGAGCGCAGGCAGTTCCTCCAGCGGCGTCGGCAGGTGCGCGAGCGGATGGCGGGGCAGGGAATCAATTCGCATCGGGCTTGGGGATGACCGGCTTCAAGCCGACCTCGTGGGCGATGTCGGTGAACTCCTCGCGGGAGACTTCCCCGAGCTGCTTGCCACGGGCCTTGAGCTTCTCGTTGATTTTGATGGCCTTCTCGGTCATCTGCTCGTGGGTGTCCTTCGTGCCGCCGACGAGCGTGAAATTGTCACCCTTGGTGATGCGCTTGTGACCGTCGGAATCGAGCCCGAGGCCGAGCATTATCGCCTTGCGTTTGGATTTTTTGGCATTGGCCATTTGATTCAAGCTAAGGCCCGTGAGCGGCGGGGTCAAGCTGGAGCAAGGTCGGATGCTTGTTCCTGCAAAACCACGACTGCATCTTTTTGTCGCGCCGAAATGAATCAGGGATTGGGCAACCGGCCGACCCGGTAGTAGGCTGTCCCGGTGTGCGCGGACGTGACGGAAAATGGGACCGGACTCGTGGTGGCTATGTTCGTGATCAACGACTTCCAATTAACGAGGTTTGACGACGTTTGTACCAAGTATGAAAGCCCCGGATTGGCCGTATAGTTAAGGGAAAACTGGCCGCCCGCCATCTGCGGTTGCGAAATATTGGGGGTGACCGGATTGACCACCGTGACGTTTACGACGGCGGAGGTCGTGGAAATTCCGCTCGCGGTCGCGACGGCGGTCAGGGCGTAAGCGCCGGCAGTCAGGCTGCCGGAAGTAAAGCTGAACGGGGCGGTGGCAACCGACCCCAGGGAAGCGGCATTGGCAAAAAATTGCACATTCGTGACCGTGCCGCCGGTGACGCTGGCCGCCAGTTTCAAACTCGCGGGCGCGGCAAAGACCGCTCCGCTGGCGGGGTTGGTCAGGCTGATGGTTGATGTCAGGATCGCCGGGGTGGAGCGGATGTAACTGAAGCTGCCGCCATCGTTGTTGCCCCATGCGGTCAACTGGAGGGACAGGTAGATGTGATCAGACGGGATGTTGACATAGAACGTGACTCCCACCCGGCTGCCCGGGCTGTCACCGGGATGGCCGACCACGTTGGCGAAAAGGTCGTACTTGAGCGAGGCCGCATTGGTTAGCGGTCCCGAAGCCACGACCCACAGGGTGTTTGTCGGGCTGACGCCGCTATTCCAGCCAGACTCTGCGGCGGCGTTGTAAAGCGGATAGTTGACGTCACGGGTCAGCCAGACATTGTTGCCAAAATCTGCCCCGGAATGATTGGTGGTCAGCATATCCGCCGAGGAGTCATAGGGGTTATGCGTGTAGGTGTAGGCTGGACCGGTCCAGAAAACATTGGCGGCACGGGTCGGCACCGGCATGAATAGCAGGCTGACCACCCCGGCCAAAATTCCCAGGCCCGCTTGATACGAGTTGTGGAAGATTTTCATTTCAAGTGGGCGTTCACGGGATATTCAACACCAGGCGGATGTTTTGGGCACCCAAGGCCGTTTGCCTTAAAATTTCGGGGCATGAACTTGGGTTTTTCCATCAGAAAACGGCTTGGAATGGTACATACGCAACGATGGTGAATTCTAGCACACACCCAAGATTCGGCAACCGGCGTTCAAAGTCGGAAATGCTCTGAATCTGGGAAACAGGTGGGAACGGGCATCAAAACTGGCTTCGCAGCGTTCCCTTTGTTCCAAGCAGGATGGGCGATCAAAACGCTCTAATGTCCGGAAACTTTTAGTTCGGGAAGCACGGGCTTTTCCAAAGGGGCCAGTTCCCAGGTGAAATGGCACCCTTCGCAATACGCTTCGTGATGGATGACGCGGAAGATGATGCCCAGATGCAGCAGCACGGTGGGCAGGATGAACCGGCGGGTCATCTGCGGATAATTGATGTGCAACGAGCCGCAATCAGGGCAATGGATGGCCTTGGCCAGCACCACGGGACTTCTTGTCGTCAGAAACGCGGTGGCGGCCGTCACATCATCGCGGCGCACTTGGACGCGGTAAGTGATTTGCGGCGGGCGCAGGAACAGGAAATAGCGGAAGGCCTTGTCATCATAGGCCCGCGCTTCGAACCCCTGGTCTTTGAGTTGTTGCGTCAGCGCCTGACCGTCGGTCAAATTTTCGAATACTGCCAGGTCGGCCCATGGTTGATGGCGATGTGAATTATTCATGGACAACATTCGTGCGGCTAATTGAATGCGTCAAATTATATTTTTTGACCGGAAGGCGCGCATGGAATGACACGTCCTGTCTTGGACGTGCGGATGCAGATGCCTCACAACTCGTTGACCACGCCCATGAACAGAATCATTTCGGTGTGGGCGTCCACAATGGTGAAAAGGAAGGGCCGGTCCACGATCATCTCGAACGGTTTGGCCGGGTTCATGATGATGGCTGAAGCGGTAACCCCTATCATCGTCACTGCCGCTGCTTCGGTGCCTTCTTCGCCGACTTCCACAAAGGCTTTTTGCCGGACTTCGGAAATGGAATGCGGGTCGCTGAACATGGCGGAAAAATCTGCCTGTTTCGTAAACGCGGTTTTCATGCCGAGCGCGGCGAGCGGGGTGTTCAGGTCCAGGGTGTTTTCGAGTTTAAACTTCGGCAGCACGACGAGGCCTTCGTGGATACTGAAGCCGGGGACGGTGACGCGCTGCCATTTATCACCGTTCATGATGTCCAGCAACTTCGCCGGGCTGGAGCCGGGGTCGGGCAGGAAGACATACATCGCGAGGTTGCCGCCCATGTAGGGCAGGCGCACGGCCTGATAGCCGGAGCCTTGGCGGTAGGTGAACTTTTTGGACATCGACATCATGGGCAGATTTTTTTCCGGGCCGGTGGGCGGATGGAACGGACGGTACTTGGTCAGTTTTTTATCGAAAGGGTCTTCCCACTTGCCCTTGAAATAGATGGCGTTGGCGAGGATGAGGTCGGTGGCGGGCGTGATCATGCCGTTGGCGATGCCATCGATGCGGCCATGGGTCTGGTCGCTGGCCCATTGATTGATTTCCGCTTCCGCCGCCGGTGCATTGCCGAAATCCAGCGCCTTGATGGTGGAGGCGAAATATTTCCGGTTGTCGTCGAGGTAGGCGGGCTTGATGGCCGCGCCTTGCCGGTACCACAGGGCGTTGGCGGTGGTGAGAATGAGGTTGGTGTCCGTGGAGGACAGCGCGGCGGCGGCTTTGCTGGCTTCATTCAAGGTGGCGGGGGTGAGCCCGGCGGTTTCCAAGGTCGCCAGCATTTCCTTTTTGGTCTGGCCGGCCGCGCCGTTGGCCGCCATCTGCAACGCGGTGGCCGTGCTATACGGGGAGACGAAGACGTTGCCATCCTTTTTTTCGCCGGAGAGCTGTTTCAGCAGTTTAAAGGCGAAGGTGTTATTGGCGGCGGCGAGTTGGGAGAGGTCGCTGTCAGCGGCAAAAATGGTTTGCAGGGTGGCGGTTAGAATGGTGGTCAGGAGGAGTGGAAATTTTGCTTTCATATCAACGGATTTGGCAAAACAGTTATAGCCGCCGGTGGCGGGGGTGCAAGTGAATAGGAAATGAAAGCAATTGGACATTACCGGCATGGCGGCGTCTTAGGCAATACGTGCCGCGGGTTTGGAGAGCGCTTAATATAAGCGGTGCTCCGGATTCAATGCGGGATGGCGTAGGCGAAGCGGGTGAACACGATGCCAAAGGTGAACCAAAAAGCCTGCCAAAAATGGTTGCGCGGAATGATGAACCGATTTTTCCGGCTGCGACGGCGGGCGATGGCCTCGGAAATGAAAGCGGATGTCAGCGGGGCGACGATGAGGTTGGCGATGCGCAGGGCCGGGTGGGAAATCCAGGTGTGTTTCAGAAAGAGGATGGAGAGCGAAGCCAGGCCGACGCCAATCAAACACCAGAGGCAACATTTGTTGGCAACAGTCTCGGGTTCCTGACGATTGCGGCGGATGGAGGGCAGGTCAAAGGGGATGGATGAAAAAATCTCGAGCAAGAATTCCAAAAGACCTTGAAGGATGGCGATGATCAGGTCTTCCATAACCCTAATGTCCGGGCACAGTCAGTTGTTTGCCATTGTCGGCAGCGGAGATCTTTAGGAGGAATGGCGCGGCGGTTTTGGCCCAATCTTCGGGGCCGGGGTAGCTGGCGGCGCCGGCGGACCAGCAGAGGCGGAGCATGTCCGTGTTGATGATGCCGGGGTTGAGCGGGACGGCGGCGAGGCCCGGCGGAAGCTCCTGCGCGAACGATTGCGTGAGGCCTTCGATGGCCCATTTGGTGGCGCAATAGGGCGCGACTTCAGCATCCGTGGAGCGGCCCCAGCCGGAGCTGAAATTGACGAGAACACCCTGTTTGCGCGCGATCATGGCGGGGACAAAATGGCGGATGACATTCGCGGTGCCCTTGATGTTCACATCGATGACGTCGGAAAACTCTTGGGCGGGAACCTCCCAGAGCGGCGCGGTATGGTTCATGAGCGCGGCGTTGTTTAGCAGCAGGTCGGGCGCGGCGTGTGTTGCCAGGACTTTTTTGGCCCACGCGGCGACCTGGGGATCGTCCGCCACGTCCACAACGGAAAAATGGTTGGGCGCGGGAAATTGTTTTTGCAGGGCGGCCATGTCCTTTTCCGAACGGCCG
>DATHQS010000274.1:0-8551 GCA_035482455.1 Candidatus Acidiferrales bacterium
TCAGCACCCGCCAATCGCGGTAAAATGCCAGGATCGCCAGCGACCCGAACACGTGGAAATGCGTCTCGATCCGCCCGCCCGTCAGATGGATCAACAATGCCGACATCAGCATCTGCCCCACCGCGATGACATGCCGCGTCAAAATTTTCCCCGGCCACAGCCACGCCATCAGCACCGGGACGCTCGTGACAATGCCGCCCAAAAACATCGCCAGCCACACGTGCGGATGGATCTGGCTCACCGCGCCCGACCAGGTCTGCGGCGAAAGCCAGTACGCCAGCCACACCGCAAAGAACCACTGGCCCATCATCAGCCACGCAAACAACCGGTCCGCATGCCGGACGATGTTCTGTTGCTGCTCCTGGAAAAGCTCCTGCACGCGGCCGGGATGGACGCTCGCAAATTCCATGACTTCTTTTGTCGCCTCGTCACTCATTTGAAACTTCCTCCGTTGGCGCGTTCGGGATTGAGCAGGGAACATCCATACACCGGTGTTTGTGTGCCCGGGGTCTGCCGGTCATGCGCCGCCTCGCCCCCCAGCAGCGTGCCGATGTCATCTTCCCCCGCATTATCGCCCGCATGACCGCGCCCGCCGGTGATGCCGCCCCTGAACAATAATCGCCCTTGAGCGTCATAAAGCAGGACATATCCCGAGGTCTCCGCCCCAAAAAGCTTCGCTTGGACGCCATTCGTATCCGTATGCACCGCAACGTCTGGTATGGCTGCCGCGCTCTGCCACAAACCGCTTTGCACTTGGGTGGGGGTGAAGGTTTCCGGCTGGATGAACATCACGTGCGTCGTCACCTGCCCGCGGTGCCGGGCCAGCAAACGGTTCAATTCCTCCATGCTGGCGCGGGTGCAGGGACACAGCGGATGCGCGAACATGACCAGCGTATCGCGTTGGGAATCAGGGGTGATTTGGGCGGCTGCCGGCCAGTGCTCTGGGGCCGTTCCGGTGCGCCCGCTGGCGCTTTGGTAGTTCAAAATCAGGGCAAAGCCCGTCCCGGCTGCCAGCAGCCAGACCAGACCCAACCCCATTCGCCCTATGAAACCTCTAGCGAACATTTCATGGTTTTAGCAACCCCCATGCCAGCACCGCTGCCATCTGGCTGGGCTATCACCTGAAATCCGTCATTCGCCATTCGTTTTTGTCCCTGCAAAAACGTCGTATTTTCCCCCAAACTGCCGCAAGTAATACAGCGGATACGCCCGCTTGAAGATCAGCACCGGCAGCAGCACCACCGTCCCCACGAACGGCAGCGCCATCAGGCAACCCGCGATGCAACACGTCACCACGATCGCCGTCAACACCATCACCCCGATCACCATGCCCAGCACGATCTGGAACAGCACATACAAAACAAACCGCCAAAAATTTCCCGTCAGCAAACCGAAAAATTCACTCCACGCCGCCAGGCAGCCCCCGCCGCGCAGATACATGATCGGCACCACAAAATCCACCAGCGCCTTGTGCACCAGCCCGAACACCAGCGACGCCAGCGCCAGTCCCGCCCCCAACCCCACCACCGGCAGCACCCGCGCCAAGGTCACTTCGCCCCCCAGCATCATTTGCCCGATGAGCACCACCATGAACACCGCCAGCGGCAGTATCACCACCAGCCCGAGAAATCCCACCACCAGGCGGAACCGGAACAAACTGTTCGCCGCTTTTGCGTGCTTCATCCATGGCACCTCCACCTCCGCCACGTTCAACGCCACGCAATGCAGGAACATGAACTTGCCCCGGCTGTTCAGCCACAAGAGCAGCAGCCAGAACACCGTCAGCAGCAACCCCGCGATCACCGCCAGCGGCAGGATCCAGTTGATGTTATCCGCCACATAATCCCGGACCTGATAGTAACCATGCCGGAAATCCTGCAGCACCTGGTCGTTGCTGTGATGACCGTTGAAATTGTAATTCCCGCCGAAACCGTGGAAGCCGCCGCCGCCCGCCTCGCCCAAACCCGCCAGCCACGCGCCCAGGCCGATCGTGAACCATTTGCCCAGGTCGAACGGCCGGAACAGCATTTGTTTCACCCGTTCGTAGGCCGGCTCGATCGGCTCCGTCACACTGATCTCCGGCGGACGCCCCGTCGGCAGCGGTTCAATGTTCATGCCGTTTCAGGGTGAACCCCGCCTCTTCGCGAGTCAACGCCGCTATTCTCCCGCCAACGCGGTCATTTCCTATCCAACGCCACCGGCTTGTACCCGCCGCGTGATTTGAAGTAGCCGAGCAATGCGAAGTAACACGCGAACGTGAACGCCGGGAACATCGCCATTTTGCCCAGCGCGCTGAATTTGCCGGTCGTTTCGGCGGACTTGATCTCCGCCAGCGAATTCGCATCTGTGACCGCCGCCTTCTTCTCCGGGTCGATCGCCTCATACGCGCCGAGCAGGTAATCCTTCTTCACCATCACCTGCGAGTAGAGCGCGGAGTCCGCCACGCGCAATTGCTGCGTCGTGGTGGATTCCTGCATGTAACCAAGAAACGGCGCGCCGAGGATGCCCACCGCGAGCATCCCGATGCCGCCCATCGCGTTCAAGGTGAGCGCGCCGCCCTTCGGACATTGCTCCGAGGTCAGGCCCAGGATCGTCGGCCAGAAAAACGTGATGCCCACGCCGAACAGCGTGGCCGCCGCAAATATGGTCAATGCGCCGGAATGGGCGGTCTGGGAAAGCGCCAGGATGCCCAGCCCCGCCAACGCGGAACACGTTGCCAGCAAACCGACCGGTGAAAATTTATGGATGAGCGGCCCCGCGCAGAACCGCAGCACCAGCATGATGGCCGAGGTATAGACCAGCACCCATGCGGAATTGTATCCGGCCGCCTTCATCGGGTCTTCCATCAGCGAGGTGATCCACCCGTTGGTGCCCAGTTCCGTCGTGGCCTGCGGCATCATGATGATCATCAGGAACGCCAGCAGCATCCGGCCAAAGGATTTCGTGATGACCGCAAACGCCACCACCACGGCACCCGTCAGCCCCCCGGTCAATGCCGGCGGCCAGCTATAAACCTGCCCGATCTGCGCGAACACCAGTCCAAACCCGACAAATGCGCCGAACGCCCCCAATTCTTTAAGCATGGCCACGTAGCTGACACCCGCCTGCTCACGTTCGCTCTTCGGAAATTGTTTGGCGATGAGGATGAGGAAAAAGATGACGGCTGGAATCAGGATCAGGCCCACGATGATGCGCCAGTCCGCGTTGTTCGCCAGTGCGATGGTACACAGCCCGCCCAACACCAGCCCGCCCGGCCAGCCCGCGTGCAGCCGGTTCAGCCATTTCGTCTTGTCCGTGCTGAACATCGTCGTGACGATGGGATTGGCATACGCCTCCACGCTGCCGTTCCCCAAACCGAGAATGATGCTGCCCCAATAAAGCAACTGATGGCCATGCTTCTGCGCCGCAGCGAGCGCCAGCGGGTCAGTCACGCCGTGGATGGCCTGATACGCCATAAACGCCATCGCGGTATAGATGAGATAGCTCACGAACGAGAACACCATCGCCACCTTGTAGCCGATGCGGTCGATGAACAGGCTGAACACGATGATGCTCACCCCGAACGGCCAGATGCCCGCGCCCTGGAGTTCGCCCACGGAAACTTTGTCGAGACCGAAGTCCGTCGCAAACTGTCCGCCGCACAAGATCATGCGGCTGATGAAGGCATAGCTGGTGGTGATGAGGGCGATGAAGCAGCCCCAGAACAGGATTTTGTCCGATTTGTTATTCATGGAATGCGCGCCATGCTCCCGACTGTCGCCCCGAAGGTCAACGGAAAATTTATCACAACGCACTTAGCACTTTTTTCAATGCACCTTGCCGAAAGTACGGTTTCATCTTACAACTCTCCCGGCTAACATCTGCGCATGACCACCCGGACACTTTTTCGCGGCCTGACCCTTGCCGTGGCAACGCTGCTGACCACCGGCCACACCAGCCTTGCCGCGGACACCCATGGCATCGCGCCCCAGCCCGCCCCGCCCAAGATCCCCGCGAACACCGTCAGCCTTGCCGATTTCGGCACCGGGGATGGCAAAACCTTGAACACGGAGGCCTTTGAAAAGGCGTTCACCGCGCTCGCGGAAAATGGCGGCGGCAAACTCATCGTGCCGCCGGGCATCTGGCTGACCGGGCCGGTCCATTTGCGCAGCCACACCGAGTTGCACCTCGAACGCGGCGCGCTCATCCAGTTTTCCCGCGACTACCAGTTGTATCCGCTCGCCATCATCGACATGAAGGGCGAGAAGGAAGTGGATTCGACCTCGCCCATCTCCGCCATCAATGTGGAGGACGTGGCCATCACCGGCCCGGGCATCATCGATGGCGGCGGCGATGCGTGGCGTCCGCTCAAGAAGGACAAGCTGGGCGACGCCGACTGGAAGGCGCTCGTCAAATCCGGCGGCGTGCTGGATGACAAAGGCGCGACCTGGTATCCCAACCGCGAGGTCATGACCGGCGCCAAGGTGGTCGAAGGCTTGCGCAAGGCCAATTCGCTGGACCTCGCGGCCTACGAGCCGGGGCATCAATTCCTGCGCCCGAAAATGGTGCGGTTCATTGGCTGCCAACGCGTGCTGCTGCAGGACACGACTTTTCAAAATCCACCGAACTGGACGTTGAACCCCGCGTTGTGCGATGATGTGGCCATCCTCAACGTGCAGGTGCGCAACCTGCCCACCGCGCAGAACAGCGATGCGCTCGATCTCGAGTCCTGCCGCCACGCCCTCATCCGCGGCTGCACGTTCGATGTGGGCGATGACGGCATCTGCATCAAGTCCGGCAAGGACGCCGCCGGCCGGCGCATCGGCGTGCCGACCGAGGATGTGCTGGTCGAAGGCTGCACGGTGTATCACGCGCACGGCGGGTTCACCATTGGCAGCGAGATGTCTGGCGGCGTGCGGAATCTGCGCGTGGACAACTGCACCTTCATGGGCACGGACATCGGCCTGCGTTTCAAAAGCATGCGCGGACGCGGCGGCGTGGTGGAAAAAATCTATGTCTCGAACATCCGCATGACGGACATCCCCGGCGACGCCATCAACTTCAACCTCTATTACGGCGGCCGCTCGCCGCTGGACGAATCCGCTGGCGACGCGGAAACCAACCTGCCGCCCGTGACGGAGGCGACCCCGCAGTTCCGCGACATCCACATCGAAAACGTGATCTGCCGCGGCGCGAAGAAAGCCATCGTGCTGGAAGGCCTGCCCGAGATGGCCATCCGGGACATCTCCCTGAAAAATGTGTCCATCACCTCGCAATCGGGCGTGGAGGTGACCGATGCGGAAAACATCACGTTTGAAAATGTCCGCGTGGAAAACAAGACCGGCGACGCGTTGAAAACCGTGCGCGTGAAAAACTGCGAACTGGATCTGGCGAAATGAACCGCCTCGGCAAATTTCGCTGGGTGATCTGCGCGCTGCTGTTCTTCGCGTGCGTCATCAACTACATGGACCGGCAGGTCCTCGGCCTGCTCAAGCCGGACCTGATGAAGATCTTCAACTGGGATGAGAAGGATTTCGGCATCATCAACATCTGTTTCCAATCCGCGTATGCGTTCGGCCAGACGGCCTTCGGCCCGCTCATCGAATTGATCGGCACCAAGTCCACCTATGCCTTAGCGATCGCGTTCTGGAGCGTGGCGGCCATGAGCCATGCGCTGGCGCAGGGCCTGTTCGGGTGGGGCGCGGCCCGCGTGGCCTTGGGCCTGGGCGAGTCCGGAAATTATCCCACGGCCATCAAGACCGTCGCGGAATGGTTTCCGCCCAAGGAACGCTCCGTGGCGAACGGCGTCTTCAATGCCGGTTCCAACGTCGGCTCCATCTTTGCGCCGCTGCTCGTGCCCTGGCTGTTTCTGACGGTCGGCTGGAAGGGCGCTTTCATCTCGCTTGGCGCGGCGGGATTCATCTGGCTGATTTTCTGGCTGGTGTATTTTCAATCGCCGGAAAAATCCAAGCGCGTCTCCGCCGCCGAGCTCACGCACATCCGCACCGGCCTGGGGGAAACGGCGGAGGAAAAAATCCCGTGGACGAAGCTGCTGGGCTATCGCGAGGCATGGGCCTACTACGGCACGTGCGTGCTGGTCGGGCCGGTCTGGTGGTTTTACGGCTTCTGGCTGCCGGGGTTTTTCCACGCCCAGTTCCACCTGAACCTGGGCGAGTTCGGCCTGCCGCTGGCGTTTGTCGCCACGGTCACTGCCCTGGGCAGCATCGGCGGCGGGGGGTTGAGCGCATGGTTTTTGAAGCGCGGCTGGTCGTTGAACCGTGCGCGCAAGACGGCCTCGTTGCTCTGCGCCGTCTGTACGCTGCCGGTGATCCTCGCGCCCCATGTCAGCAGCGCCTGGCTGGCGGCGACCTTCTTCGCCTTTGCCGGCGCGGCACATCAGGGCTGGTCCGCCACGATGTATTCGGTGGTGGCGGATATTTTCCCAAAACGCGCCGTGGCTTCCGTGGTGGGCTTCGGCGGCACGCTGGCGTCGCTCGTGTCGCTCGGATTTTTCTGGTACGTGAGCACCCAATTGCAGGACAAGGGCTCTTACAAAACCATCATGCTCATCTGCGGCAGCGCGTATGTCGTGGCGTGGTTGATCTTCCAGTTCGGCGTGCCGCAGATCAAGGCGGCGCAAGTGAAGAATTGAAGAAGCTTTCCCGCGCTTACAGATGCAGCCGCGAAAGCAGCCGTTTGGTCGCCACCAGTAGATACAGGTCGGAGAGATTGTCTTTCACGACGAACCCGGACGCGCCCGCGTCATAGGCGGCGCGGCGGTAATCCGGCTGGTCATGGCTCGTGACACAGATCACGCGCGCGGCGGGATGCGCCTCGCGGATGGCGCGCATCGTCTTGAAAGCGCACGACCCGGGCATGCTGACATCCACCGTCACACAGTCCGGTTTGAACTGGACCAGCATCTGCAAAGCCTCGTCACCGGAACTGCATTCCACCACGTTATCGCCCGGTGCGGCGATCAGTTGCCGGATCGTGCTGCGCATGCCGGCGTGGTCATCAATAATCATCAACTTCATTGCCATAACAAAAGCTGTCCCTGCAAAAAATTACTTCGCCGCCTTCACCTTGGCCGGACGGCCGAGCTTGGCGCGCGGGGCCGGTTTCATCGCCAGGCGCTCGGGCGCGGCCAGCAGGAACAATTCCGACAGGTTTTCCGTGGTCACGTAACCGGCGGCGCCGGCCTCGTTGGCCGCCTGCCGCAGTTCCGCCTCATGCAGGCTGCTTACGGCGAGCACGCGGACTTCGGGATGGTTTTTGCGGATTTTTTTGATCGCCTTGAAAACGCCCGGCGCCGGCAGGGACACGCCCATCATCACGCAGTCCGGTTGGAAAACGCCCATGGCCTTGATGGCCTCCTCGGGTGACGCGCATTCCAGCACGGTGTCCAGCGGGGTGGCGGAGGCCTGGCGCACCAGGTGCCGCGCAATCGCGCGGTCATCAACGATCATCAATTTCTTGGCCATATGTTTCATGGGTTAAAGGTTGCAGTTCAAATGTTGCTAAAATGTAACGCACGCAACCGCGCCGCGTAATTGTTGCCGCCGCATATATTGGGATAGGTAGCCCCCGGTATTTTTTCTAGGTAGTCCTACCTAGACAAACCGGGGAGGGACGATGGCCAAATCAGAGGGACGAACGGTTTTCGAGGGCAAACTGAAGCAGGCTGTGGCTGCCATGCAGTTCCAGCTTGGTGCTGATGTTGGCGCGGTGCGCCTCCACGGTGCGCGGGCTGATGAACAGTTCCGCCGCGATCTCCTTGCTGGTTTTCTTGTCGGCGATGAGCTTGAGGATGCGGCGCTCCGCCTTGGTGAGATTGTCCAGCCCGGGCTTTTCCGCGGCCAGGGATTCGGCACGGTTCCGGCGCCGCACGAGAAAACCGGAGACGCTCGGGCTCAGATAATGTCCGCCCTCCGCCACGGCGGCGATCGCGTCCAGGATGTCCTCCACGGCGTTTTCCTTGAGCACAAAACCGCCCACGCCGGAGTCGAGAGCACGGTTGATCATCTCCTCCTCCTTGTGCATGGTCAAGATGATGATGCGCGTGGGATTTTTTTTGCCCTGCAGCTTGCGGGCGATTTCCAGTCCGGTCAACCCGGGAAGATTCACATCCAGCACGGCGATGTCGGGCTTTTTTTCGAGGATGAATTTCAACGCCGCCTCGCCGTCACCCGCCTCGCCCACGAGGTCAAAACGCGCATCCGCCGCGATCACCTGCCGCAGTCCGCTGCGGAAAAGCGGGTGATCGTCCACGATCAAAACCTTGGTGCGCCCGGCCATGCCTGAACCAGTAATATCAAAAGCGCCGCCGCCCGTCAGCGGGAATCTTACTCCGGCTCGGCGGTGATCGGTATCATCACCTCGATGCGCGTGCCGCTGCCCGGGGTGGAATCCACCTTCAACGTTCCGCCCAGCATCCGCACGCGCTCGGGTATGTTCTTCAACCCCAGTCCTTTCTTGTTCCCCGCCAGGCTGTCCGGCGCAAAACCGCAACCATCATCCGTAATCCGCAACTGCACTTCATGGATGTCCCGCTCCAGGTCCAATCGGGCGG
>DATHQS010000275.1:0-3842 GCA_035482455.1 Candidatus Acidiferrales bacterium
ATTAACAGTGGAGCAGGGGACCGGAGCGGCAGGAAAATTTATTTCACTGGAAGCGTGATGAGCATGGTGGTACCGCGACCGAGCCGGGATTGGATCTGAATCTGGCCGTGGTGTGTCTCGATGATGCGGCCGACGATGGCCAAGCCGAGGCCGGTGCCCTTGGCCTTGGTGGTCGCCAAGATGGTCTTGAAGGCGCGATCGCGCTGCTCCTTGGTCATGCCACCGCCGGTGTCTTTGAAGCTCACTGCGACCGAGGACGAGGGCAGGGCGGCGGTCTTGATGGTCAGCGTGCCACCCTCAGGCATGGCCTCGGCGGCGTTGAGGATGAGATTGAGGAATGCCTGTTCCAGTTGCGGGGCGTCACCCAACACCAGCGGCAGATCCGATGGCAGATCGCGGACCAGTTTGATGTTCTGGTTGGCGAGCTTGTGCCGCACGAGCAGGCCCAGCTCATCAACGAGGTCATTCAGGTTGACGGGGGCGAAATGCGGTTCGGTCGTCCGCGCAAAATCCAGGATCTGTTCCACGATCTTGTTAAGGTGCTCGATCTTGGCCTCGATGACCCGCGCGTCCTTGGTGCGGGGATCCTTCTCGTCGAATTTCAGATTCAACGAATGATACAGGAGCTTCATCACCGTGAGCGGATTGCGGATCTCGTGCGCCACCTCCGCTGCGAGCAGGCCCAGTGCGGACAGCTTTTCATTCTGCCGCAACTGTTCCTCCACATCCACCACGCGCTCGTAGAGCCGTGCCTTCTCGATGGCGATGGCGGACAGTTCCGCGAGCGCCGACAATATTTTTATCTCCTCGTTGGAAAAATTGTACGGGCGCGCGGTGTAGACATTCAACGTGCCGATGGCCTGGTTGGCGAAGATAAGCGGCACGCTCAACAACGAAACCAGGCTCTCACGCCGCGCAAGTTCCACGTTTTGATAGCGCGAATCCGCCTGCACATTGGCGACCTGCTGCGATTTTTTCCGGCGCACCACCACGCCGAGCAGGCTTTCCTCCACGCTCAGGCGCGGTTTTTTGATGTAGGCATCGCCGGCACCGTAGCTCGCACGCAGGTCGAGCCACTCGCGCGATTCATCCAGCAGCATGAGCGAGCACATGCGCGCGCGCATCAAGTCGCAGGCTTCCTTGGTGATGACGCGCAATGCCTCATCCAGATTCAACGTGGAATTGATCGTCCGGCTCACGCTGGCAAGCGATTCAAAAAGCATCACCTTCAGGCGCAACTGCTCGTACAGCCACGTGTTGTGGATGACTTTCGCTGCCTGCACCGCGAGCTCCTGCAACAGCTCCTGGTCCTCCGCGGAAAACGCATCCAGCCGTTCGGAATCCACGTTGATGACCCCGCGCACCTCGCCCTTGACCTCCAGCGGCACGGCGAGCTCCGAGCGGACGTCGCGCCGCACGCTGACATAGCGCTTGTCTTGCGTGACATCGCCGCTGCGCACGGGTTTGCCGTGGCGGGCCACCCAGCCGGTGATGCCCTCGCCGACATGCAGCTTCAGCCGGCGGGCCGCGGACGAAAGATTGTGCGCGGCGTGGATCTCCAGGATGTTCGTCGTGGGATTGATGAGCACCAGCGAACCGGACGAGGCGCGCATCACGCGCACCGCCTCGCTGACGATGAGGTGCAGCGCCTCCTGGGAATCGAGCGTCGAGTGGATGACGTTGCTGACCTGGTACAACAGGCTCAAACGTTCCGGCGTCAATCTTGGTTTGTGGATCTCCTCGCTCACTTGGTCCTGACACTAAAACTCACCGCACGCGCCACGTCAAAAAGAATCCGACGCCGGCGAAGATAAAGTTCGGCAGCCACGCCGCCAGCCAGCCGGGCAGGTGCCCGCTCATGCCGAACGCCTGGCTGAACTGTTGCAGCACAAAAAACACGAAACAGATGAAGATGCTGCCGGCCACGCCAAAAAACAGGTTCCGCCGGCCGGTTTGTGCGCCGAAAGGAATGGCCATCAGCACCACGATGAGACACGTCAACGGGGAGGCGATACGGACATGGAATTTCGTCAGCAGGCGGCCCATGTCTTTGCGGCCGGCATTTTGCCGCAGGTAAGGCCACAAATCTGAGAGCGGGATGTCAGCACTGCGCGATGCAACCAGGCCATTGGCATCGCTGAATCTGGCCTCCAATTTGAATTGTCTGGGGGTTTCCTTGAATTCCGGCATGGCCAGCACGTTGTTGGTCAAATGCAATGGCACCGGCAGTGTGCCATGCATGGCAAACAGCTGAACGTTGGTGAAAACCCAGACGCCATCGGCATGCACGGCCTGATCCGCCACGAGCTGACGCCGCGAACCGTCCGCCAGCGCCCACTCGACATTCACGTTGTACATGGTGGTTGTGGCCGTGTCGTACAAACCGATGTACCACATGCGCCCCTCCGGATCGTTGCGGAAAGGCACCTTGGCGAAGCGCGTCTTGATCCTCGGGTCGTGATTTTTTACGTGCCGGTTCAGGATTTCCAGCGACCACCGCTGGCATTGGGGCACGGCGACCTCATTCAGCAAAAAATAGGCTCCGGTGGCGATCAAGCCCACGATGAAATACGGCGCGCAGATCCGCCACAGGCTGATGCCGGCGGCGCGCAGTGCGGTTATCTCGTTATAGCGTGCGTGGTTCGATAGCGCATAAAGCATCGCCAGGAGCAACAACCACGGCATCACCATGATGAAAACTTCCGGCAGGCAGGTGAGGCAATATTCCAGCGATTCCACCCCGACCAGCTTGGCCTCCCGCATATCCCCCAGCTTGGTGAAGAAAAAAAAGGACACGCACAAAGGCAGGAAACCGCCAAGGCAGATGGCCAGCGGCGTCAGCAATTCACGGAACAAGTATCGGTCATGCAACCGCATAGCACAGAGTAGACGGCCCAAGACGGCCGCGGCAAGTTTTGTCGTGGCTGACTACGGAATGGTTGTTGGAGTTGAACGCGGCCCAGTGTGTTCAATAAAGGGCGAAAATGAGGAGGGTTGGCCTGCCGAGCCGTAGCTCAAGGCGCAGTTGGACACGGCCCGCCTACGCTGCACTTCGGCGCGGCAACCTTCACTTTCACCAGATTGAAGCGAAGGCTGGTGGGTTGGCGGGGACTCGAACCCCGGACCAATGCCTTAAAAGGGCACTGCTCTACCAACTGAGCTACCAACCCAACAGGGCGCAGGAAAATAGAGCAAAACCGCCCAAACGCAAGATTTTTTCCCCTCCTTTCAGGGCCGTTCCCGCCCTGGCGGCGGGGGTGCTAAATTTTGAATTTCTTTTTTTGCCAGACCTGCGCTAATGTTTCCCCATCAAAACTTCAACGAGCATCAAGTTTTGGGGTGTACGCGGCTCAATACCCACACCAGGAACAGGCACCGTGCGCTATGGTGGCAACACGTCCTGTATCGAAGTCCGTTGCGGTAAGGATATTATCATTCTCGATGCCGGTACCGGCCTGCGCAAACTGGGCATCTCCCTGTTGGACGAATTCAAAACGAAACCGCTCAACCTCACACTCCTCCTTTCGCACACGCATTGGGACCATATCCAAGGGCTGCCGTTCTTTGCGCCCATCTATGAATCCCGCTGCCGTCTGCGCATCCTCGGCAGCGAAGGCGCGCGTAAAGGCCTCGAAGCCGCCCTCACCGGCCAGATGGAAAGCACCTATTTCCCCGTGCCCTTCTCGAAGCTGCCCAGCAACATCGAAATCGAGGAGATGCGCGATTTCAGTTTTGCCATCGGCCCTACGCTGGTGCGGGCGCACCGCGCCAACCATCCCGGCGTGACGGTCGGTTACCGGCTGTTCTCACCCGATGGCGTCGTGGTGTTTTTTCCCGATACC
>DATHQS010000276.1:0-7243 GCA_035482455.1 Candidatus Acidiferrales bacterium
CGCGATCCGACCGACCACGACGTGCAGATGCAGGTCCTCTTTTGCGGGATCTGTCACTCCGACCTCCACACGGTCCGCAATGAGTGGGCGAGCTTCGCGCCCACGGTCTACCCCTGCGTCCCCGGCCACGAAATCGTCGGCCGCGTCACCAAGGCCGGCAAATCCGTAACAAAATTTAAGGAAGGCGACCTCGCCGCCGTCGGCTGCATGGTCGATTCCTGTCGCGAATGCGATTCCTGCAAAGCCGGTGAGGAACAGCTCTGCTCCGCCGGTGCCACCTTCACCTATAACAGCCCGGACAAAAAGCACGGCGGCATCACCTGCGGCGGCTATGCCGAGGCCATCATCCTCGACGAGGCCTTTGCCCTGCATGTCCCCAAGTCGCTCGACCTCGCCGCCGCCGCCCCGCTCCTCTGCGCCGGCATCACCACCTATTCGCCGTTGCGCCGCTGGAAAGTCGGCAAAGGCCAAAAGGTCGGTGTCGTCGGCCTCGGCGGTCTCGGCCACATGGCCGTAAAGCTCGCCAACGCCTTCGGCGCGAACGTCGTCCTCTTCACCACCTCGCCCGGCAAATCGGCCGATGCCATCCGCCTCGGTGCCAAGGAAGTCGTCGTCTCCAAAAATGAAAAGGAGATGAAAGCGCACCTCACCAGCTTCGATTTCATTCTCGATACCGTCGCCGCGCAGCACGATATCAACGCCTATCTCGAACTGCTCAAGCCCGACGCCACCCTCACCATCGTCGGCGCCCCCGCGCAACCGCTGCCGGTAAACGTGTTCAACCTCATCATGAAGCGCCGCCAGTTCGCCGGCTCCCTCATCGGCGGCATCGCCGAGACCCAGGAGATGCTCAACTTCTGCGCCGACCACGGCATCGCCTCCGACATCGAGCTCATCCCCGTCCAAAAAGTGAACGAAGCCTACGACCGCCTCCTCAAGAGCGACGTCAAATACCGCTTCGTCCTCGATATGAAATCCCTGTAACGCCGGAGCGCGGGCGGCCCGCCCGCAAGCCCGCCAAGAGCATCCGATCTTCCGCCATGGGCAGACGTGCAACTGCAGCATTTCCGAAAATGCTCTAAAATTATCATCGACCCGCTTTTGCGGCCGGAGCAAAATCCTTGCGAACCTGGGCGTCCGCCCGGGGCGCTTGAACCCATGGCCAACTCTCGAAATCAACTGAGCCCTCCGGTGTTTCAATGCTTTTTTTCGTTGGGTGCCGGTGCCGCCGCCGTCTGGCTGCTTTACCGGCATCAGGTCTGGCTGCTCGCCGCCACCCAGGCAATTTGGCTCCTCTCCCTGGCGTTCATCCATGTGCGCGCCAAAAAGAACCGCGGCCTCTTTCTCGAGGCGGACGCAGCCACCTATTTCGGATTCTGCCTGCCGTTCTACCTCATGGGACTGCTGTTGGCCGCCTGCGCCGGCACCATTTTTGCCTGAAATGAACGCGAAACAACCATCACCAGCCATCAAGCTGGTTTATGTGGTCGGCCTCCTGTTCGGAATCGGAATCATCTGGTGGCAGGCCACCCAATTGCAGCGGGAAAAGGCCTCGCTGCAATGGCCGGTGGTCACCGGAAAGATTTTGGCCTCGGAACTGGTTTATGTTCCCGGACGCTCATCGCATTACCGCGCCGATATCACCTACAATTATCTCGTCAACGGCACCCGGAACACCTCCCACCAAATCAGCCTTTGGAGTTCGGACCTGAGTTCATATGGCGGTATCACCCGGGCTTTCGTCGCCAACCACACGAACGGCTCGCCCGTGAATGTCTATTACGACCCCGAACATCCCGAAGCTGCCGTGCTCATACCTGGCGCGGATGAAAAGATGGACTGGCTGCTGATGGGCATGGGCGGATTCTGCGCCCTCACCAGCATCGGGGGCCTCATCGCCCGGTTGCGGAAAGAGCCCCGCCTCCGCGCACTGCTCAGCGATCCCGCGGCGGAAACCCGCACCATCGCCATGCACAAGGCGGATATCATCCGGGGTTCAAACGCTCTCGGCGTCAGCATCCTTCTGGGGGGATTCACCTTTGTTCTCTCCGCGGCCTACAGTGCGATTCCCTACTTTTCCGGGCCCTCGAACCTGCCGGGCGCCATGGTCCCCGCGCCTGGGCAATGGCTGGCGGGTGTCGTGGGCGCCATCGTGGCTTTCTTCATCGTCCGGTACGGCATCCGCCAGGCGCACCGCGCCGAGTGTCCGTTGTGCGGAAATTTCACGAATAAAGCCGCTTTCAAAACCGGCCGGTGCGAAGGCTGCGGCACCCGCATCATTTTTGACGGCGTCCCTGTGCCGGCGGCACCCCCCACGGACACGCCGCGCCCTGAAGTGATCCGCGGATTTCAAAAAGACCGTTTCATCGACGTTGCCGGCTTCATGGCCTTTCCCATTTTATTTGCCTGTTTGTGCAACGCCGCTGAAACCCGCACGGGCCCGGGACTGGCCGTGCTGATGACCATCTTATTTTCAGTGATGGGCGGCGTGTTCTATTTCTGCCCGCAAACCATGGATGACAAAACCCCAGCAACCGCCGGCATGGCAAAAGCTGGGGAGCCAGAAGAGAAAACGCAGCCCCACTGGCTGGACTTCGGCATCATCCTCACCCCGCCGGTGATATTGCTGTCCTATCTCCTCTATCTGGTCTGGTTCAACCAGGCACTCGATACGCGGAGCCTGGTGGCGATAGTGATCGGCTTCCCGCTGGGCCTCGTGGCGATCACCTACATCTGCAAATACCGTTTCATCCGCGATGAAAAAGCGAAAGCCCCCAAGCCGCCCGCCTATGTCCCCCTCACCCTGATCGCTCTGTGGCTGGGCGGAACCCTTATCACCGTGCTCTTCCTCGCCTGCCTTGCCTTCAAGCTTATGGGGCACAAGTAGGCACACCCTTCCCGCCACTCTGAAACGGTTAGATCGCCCGCGAGTCCACCGTCATATAATTGATGTTTGGTCCTTGGAATTTCTCTGGATGCCTGTCCCGCTGCCGCGGGATTGGTGCTTGGAATTTCTTTAGTCATTAGGTCTTAGTAATTGGTCATTCCCGCCCCGCCGCGGGGCGGGCTTGACATACATAGCACCTCAATGTATAGTGCCTCTATGATTCGCAAAGAACTCGTCGCCGCCTCCGCGGAACCTTTGATCCTTTCCCTGCTCGCCTCCGGTGAAAGCTACGGCTACGCCATCATCCAGGAGGTCAAGACCCGCTCCGGCGGCAAGCTCAATTGGACCGATGGCATGCTCTACCCCGTCCTCCACCGCCTCGAACACCGCGGCCTCATCAAATCCCGCTGGGGCGAAAGCGAGACCGGCCGCAAACGCAAATATTACTCCCTCAAAAAAGACGGCAAGGCCGCCATGGACAAGCACCACGAACAATGGTCCCTCATCCACGGCGTCCTCGCCGGCCTGAAGGCGGCCTGAAAAAGGAACCGTATGTTTAACCTCGAATCCTCCATCACCAACTGGCGCCAACAAATGCTCGCCGCCGGTATCAAATCGCCCGTGCCGCTTGACGAGCTAGAAATCCATCTGCGCGAGGACGTCGAACAACAGGTGCGGTCGGGACTGGATGAGCAGCAAGCTTTCGAAACGGCGGGCCAACGCATCGGGCGGGCCCGCAAGCTCGAATCAGAGTTCGCCAAAACGGACGGGGCAAGGCAAATGGCGGTTTGGCTTCTGCTGACGGCCATCGCGTTCGCGGGCTGCTGGCTGCAGTTTGGTCGCTCACCGGCCCTGGCGCTCGTCTATGGCATTTTTATCGCCGGGCTCGCCGCCGCCGCCTTGATCGATTTCCGGCATTTCATTATTCCCGATAAGATCACCCTCGGTGGCGTTTGCGTTGGGCTGGTTTGTTCGGCGCTGCTGCCGCAATTGCAGGGACAAAAACTCGTCGCCATCGGGGCGCTACACAGCCTGCTAGGCGTCGGCCTGGGTGCGGCGCTGATGTATGTGGTTCTGCGGGCGGGCAAGCTGGCCTTTGGCCGGCAACGGCTCTCGTTCCCCGGTGGGACCAAAATCATCTTCACCGACACCGCACTCCTGCTGCCGGACAAGGAAATGGCGTATGCGGAATTATTCTATCGTCCGTCCGACACCATCACGCTCCACGCGCACACGATCGAACTCGCCGGGCGCACTTACCAGGACGTCCCGGTTCTTCTCAGCCCGGCCGGACTCCAGGTTGGTGATGACAAATTTGATCCCCGGACGGTGCCACACATGGAAGCCGTCAGCTCCGAAATTGTCATTCCTCGCGAAGCCATGGGGCTGGGAGACGTCAAGTTCATGTCTGCGATTGGCGCCTTCCTCGGCTGGCCGGCCGTGGTTTTTTCGTTGATTGCCAGCTCCCTGATCGGCGCTTTGGTCGGCGTCGGCCTGGTGGCCGTCCGCCGCCGTGAGTGGTCTGCCCGGCTGCCTTACGGCCCCTATATCGCGCTGGCGGCGGTGATTTGGATTTTTGGCGGCCGGCAATTTGTCGAAGCAATGTTTGCACAATGACAGGAACAATATGTTTAACCTCGAATCCTCCATCGCCAACTGGCGTCGGCAAATGCTCGCCGCCGGCATCCAATCCCCCGTGCCGCTGGAAGAATTGGAAAATCATCTGCGCGAAGAGATCAACCAGCAAATCAGGGCGGGCTTGAACGAACACCAAGCCTTCGAATCCGCTTACGCACAGATCGGCCGGGCTGACCGGCTCAAAACCGAGTTCAAAAAATCCGAAGGCGTCCTGGTTTGGTTGAGCGCAACTCCTCAGTGCCGCATCATTCGCATTCTCGCCCTGCTCTGGCTGGCGCGTTGTTTATGGGGACTTGTCTCGACTGCCGACATCATCGGCAATCTCCCCTATGCAGAAAACGTGCAAACTTGGTTCTTTGGCATATCCATGACACGAACAAATTCGATTCTGCTCATAATGCTCACAGGGGGCTTGATTTACGTCATGGGTATTGTGGCCAGCCTCAGGCTGCTTGCCGGCAAAGGCGGTACATGGCCGATTCTATTTCTCGCAGTTTTGGGGTTGGTTGTATTTGTTGTCTCGATAAATTCATTCACCAACGATTTTCCCATGTTCGGTTGGTTTGCTCGGTACATGCTTATTTTTAACACCATTCTTAATGTGGTCACCCTCTGGCTCTTGTGGCCGCGCCAAAAGGCAAAACACGCATTGGAGTAACACCCCATGTTCAACCTCGAAGCCTCCATCACCAACTGGCGCCGCGAAATGTTCGCCGCCGGCCTCAACGATTCCAGCGCCCTGGATGAACTCGAAAGCCACTTGCGCGACGACATCGAACAACAGACCCGCGCCGGCCGGTCCGTCGAAAATGCGTTCACCCTGGCCACCCGGCAGATCGGCCGCGCCGCCCCGTTAAAAACTGAATTTGCCAAGACCGGTGAAACTTTATGGGAACAGATCCGGCACATCCTGTTCATCCCCTTGCCCCTGCCCAAACTTCAACTGGCCAATCATATGAACACCACTCCCTCAAACCTGGAGCCCCGCTGGGCGACCTATTCCAAGACCGTTACCTTTGTCCTGCCTGCCATCATCCTTTGGGTCGCATCCGCGATCTTCGTCCTGCCAAAGCTGAAACAGATTTGCCAGGCGTCCGGCACCATCGTTCCCGGGCCGTTGTCCACAGCCATGGCCCTGTCCGGTCTGTTCAAAGACAATTTGATTATTTGTTCCGCCCTGTTCTGTTGCACCCTCGTCCTTTTGGAATGGCGCTCAAGCATCTGGTCGCGGCATCGCCGGCTGATATTTGGAGTTGCTGCCTTCACCTTGAATTCCGTCGCCTTGGTCGCCATCACCGCCATGTTCATTCTCGCCGTCCTGGCCGGCTCCCATTTGCTGCCTCAAACCAGATAAGCGCATACCATGTTCGATCTCGAACAATCCGTCTCAGACTGGCGCAAGCAAATGCTCGCCGTCGGCATCCAAACTCCCGTGCCCCTCGACGAGCTTGAGCTTCATCTCCGCGAAACGATCGATCAGCGGCTGCGCGCCGGCTTCACGGCGCAAGTTGCCTTTGAGTCCGCCGTGCAACAGGTCGGACAACCCAAATCGTTAAAAACTGAATTCAACAAAACCGAAAGGCCGTTTATGAACCGCAAACTCGCCCTCCTCGTCGGCATCTTCATCCTGCTCTTCGGCACCGCCATGATTCTTCCCGCGCTCGGCAATCACAAGCATCACAACGAAGCTGCCCTCGCCGCCGGCGCAAATTACTTCTCCATCGAATGGGCCCATAATGAAGTCGTCGGCCTCGCCTGCGGCATTCCCCTCGCCCTCGGCGGCCTCGCCACCACCGTCTACGGCCTAAAAAAGCGCAAGGCCTGACGCCCCATTGCCCACAAACCAGCGACTGGCTTCTGCTCCCATGCCACTCGTTTTACCAACGCTTCCACCGGCTGTCCCCTCTCCCCAAGGGAGAGGGTCAGGGTGGGGGAACAAACCTCCCGCCTGCCAACCACAACGCGGTAACACCACATTCAACCATTCATCCACCAATCCAATAATCCATCCCCTCACTGCCTCGCCGCCAAAAATTTCTTCAATTCCTCCGCCGCCTTGCCGCCGAATCCCGGCACCTCCGCCAGTTGCTCCAGCGTCGCCGCTTTCAACCGCTGCACCGACCCGAATTTCTTCAGCAACGCCGCCTTGCGCTGCGCCCCAATGCCCGGAAACTCGTCCAGCACGCTCTCTGAAATTTTTTTGATCCGTAACTGCGCGTTGAAACTGTTCGCCACGCGATGACACTCGTCCCGCACCCGCTGCAACAGCTTCACCGCCGGATGATCCAGCCCCAGCCGCAACGGCAGGCTCCTTTCCGGCAGATAAATTTCCTCAAACTCCTTCGCCAATCCAATGACCGGCACTTTTTCCAACCCCAGCTTCTTCAACTCCTCACATGCCATGCCCAACTGGCCCTTGCCGCCATCGATCAAAATCAAATCCGGCAAACCGGTCGATGCCGTCGCGCTCTTCACCGGCAATCCTCGCTTCACCTTCCGGCTCGTTTCATCCACCAGCTTCTGCAACTCCTGCGGAATCGCCTCGCCTCCCTCGTCTTTGGACTCCGGGCTTTGGACCTTGGACTCATTGAGCACCCGCGTATAGCGCCGCCGCACCACTTCCGCGATGCTCGCAAAATCATCCTGCCCCGTCACCGTCTTGATTTTGAACCGCCGGTAATTCGCCCGGTCCGGCCGGCCGTTCTTGAAACTCACCAG
>DATHQS010000277.1:0-10835 GCA_035482455.1 Candidatus Acidiferrales bacterium
ATGTGGTGTGGGCCTCGTTGACCATTGTACCGTTATGGGCGCCCGGGGAACCGCCGACCTTTTACATGGCGGTGGTGGAGGACATCACCGAGCGCAAGCGGGCGGTGGAGGCGCTGCGGGAATCGCAGGCGCTCTATTATTCATTGGTGGAGCAGATGCCCGCGGGAATTTTCCGCAAGGATGCGGCCGGACGATATGTATTTGTAAGCGAGTCCTTCTGTCAGCTGAAGGCGATGAGGCCGGAGCAGTTTCTTGGAAAGACGGCCATAGAACTCGGGTTGGAGGATGCCGCATTGGCCGAAAGCGGAGCCAGCCATCACGTGCAGATCATGGAGACCGGCAAGCAGATCGAGGTTGAAGAAAAACATGTGCGTCCCGACGGCCGGGAGTTCTTTTTTCATGTGGTCAAATCACCGGTTTTCGACGCTGCCCGCAAGGTCACCGGCTCGCAGGGCGTCCTCTTTGATGCGACCGCGCGCAAGCTGGCCGAGATGGAGGCCCGCGAATCGGAAGCGCGTTACCGCACCCTGTTCAATACGCTGATAGAGGGATTTTGCACGATTGAGGTGATGCTTGACCCGGCTGGCACACCTGTGGATTACCGGTTCCTGGAGGTGAACCCGGCGTTTGAAAAGCAAACCGGATTGCATGGGGCACAGGGAAAATTGATGCGCGACCTGGCTCCCGACCACGAAGCCCACTGGTTTGAGATTTATGGGAAAATCGCATTGACCGGCGAGTCGCTGCATTTCGAGAACGAAGCCAAGGCGCTGGGGCGCTTCTATGATGTGCATGCCTACCGGATCGGCGAACCAGAACTCCGCAAGGTTGCGATCCTGTTCAATGACATCACCCAGCGCAAACGGGCCGAAGCCGAGATCAAACAATTGAATGCCGACCTGGAGCGGCGGGTGGCCGAACGCACGGTGCAGCTTGAAGCGGCAAACAAGGAGCTTGAGGCGTTCAGCTATTCCGTCTCGCACGACCTGCGCGCGCCATTGCGGGCGGTGAACGGATTCGCCGGGATTGTGCTGGAAGATTACGGCCCGCTGTTGCCGGAAGAGGGCAAACGATATCTGACCCGCATCCGCAACGGCGGGCAGCAAATGGGGCAGTTGATCGATGACCTGCTGGCATTTTCCCGGCTCAGCCGGCAGACCATGAGCCGGCATACGGTGGAGAATGCCAAGCTGGTGAAAGCGGTGCTTGAGGAACTGAAACCGCAATGGGAAAAAGACCGGCAGATTGAAATCCGGCTGGGAGAATTGCCCGTCTGCCACGGTGATTCCGCGCTGTTGAAACAAGTCTGGGTCAATTTGATCTCCAATGCGGTCAAGTACACGCGCGGCCGCAAACCGGCAGTTGTGGAAATCGGCTGCCTGTGCCACAGTGGTTTGACCACTTATTTCGTCCGCGACAACGGGACGGGCTTCGATATGCAATACGCGCACAAACTGTTCGGGGTATTTCAACGGCTCCACCGTGCTGATGAGTTTGAAGGCACCGGCGTGGGGCTGGCAATCGTCCAACGCGTGATTTACCGTCACGGTGGACGGGTTTGGGCGGAGGCGAAACCGGACCAAGGGGCGACCTTTTATTTCACGCTGGAAGAGGAGAGCAAAATATGAGTGAAACCCAAGAGATAGAAATCCTGCTGGTCGAGGACAGCCCGGATGACCTGGACATGACGCTGCGCGCGCTGCGCAAGGCCAATCTGGCCAATAAAATCCAGGTTGCCCGTGATGGGGCGGAGGCGCTTGAGTTCATTTTTTGCGAGGGCCCGCATGCCGGGCGCAAAATCGAGAGTGTGCCCAAGGTGATCCTGCTGGATTTGAAGCTTCCAAAAATCGACGGCTTTGAGGTGCTGCGCCGCATCAAGGGCGACCCGCGCACAAAAACCATTCCGGTGGTCATCCTGACTTCCTCCAAGGAACAGAGAGATGTCGTTGAGAGCTACAATCTGGGCGTGAACAGCTACATCGTCAAGCCGGTGAACTTTGAGGGTTTTTTCACGGCGGTCGGGGAACTGGGAATGTATTGGCTGCTGTTGAACCAGCCGCCCAGCGCCTGAATGCGGGAATGGCAATATGAAACAGACGTTGCAGATATTGATTGTCGAGGACAACCCCAATGACGCGGAGTTGCTGTTGTCGGAACTGCGGCGCGCCGGCTTTGATCCGCAGTGGACACGCGTGGACACCGAGCCCGAGTTCCTGGCGGGATTGAAGAAGTCACCGGACATCGTCCTTTCTGATTTTGCGATGCCGCAGTTCAGCGGGCTGCGGGCCGCGGAGCTGCTGCAATCGAGCGGCATGGACATCCCTTTCATCCTGATCTCCGGATCGGTGGGCGAGGATGCGGCCGTGGAAGCGATGAAGCGCGGGGCCACGGACTATCTGCTCAAAGACCGGACGGCGCGGCTGGGCAAGGCCGTGGAACAGGCGTTGCAACAAAAGCGGCTGCGGGACGAACGCAAGCGGACCGAGGCGGAAATCCAAAAACAACTGCATGAACTCCAGCGCTGGTATGAGGCCACGCTTGGCCGGGAGGATCGCATCCTGGAATTGAAACGCGAGGTCAACGAATTGCTGGCGGCGCAACATCTGCCGCCACGTTATACGGCGTGAACGGCAATGAAAGCGTCAAAGCCAGCCAATGAAACGCAACGGCTTGAAACCTTGCGGCAATACGACGTGCTGGACACGCCGCCGGAGCAGGCTTTTGACGACCTGACCCTGCTCGCATCACGAATCTGCCAGACGCCCATTGCCATGGTGTCATTGGTGGACGACAACCGGCAGTGGTTCAAGTCCAAGACCGGCATCGACGCAACTGAAACGGCGCGCGACATCGCGTTCAGCGCCCATACCATATTGCGGCCCGGTGAAGTGATGGAGGTGCAGGACGCCTGTGCCGATGAGCGTTTTGCCGGCAATCCGCTGGTCACAACCGATCCGCATATCCGCTTCTACGCCGGCGCACCGCTGGTCGCCAATAACGGCCAGCCGCTGGGCGCATTGTGCGTGATGGACCGCACACCACATGCGCTGAAACCCGAGCAGCTGGCCGCATTGCAGGCGTTGAGCCGGCTGGCGGTCGCCCAGCTGGAGCAACGGCGGCAAGCGCGGGAATTGACGGCTGAAATCCTCAAGCGCAACCGGGCGGAAGAATTGCAACGGCACCATTACGAGCAACTGTCGGCGAGCAAGGCGGAGGCCGACCGGCTGGTGGCGCTGGGTGAAAAATCCCGGCGTGCGCTTCTGAGCGTGCTGGAAGACGAGAAGCTGTCCGGCCAAAATCTGCGGACGAGCGAGGAGCGTTTCCGGCAGCTCGCCGAAAATATCAACGAGGTTTTTTGGATCACCGATCCCGCCAAGCATCAGATGCTCTATATCAGCCCGGCCTATGAGAAAATATGGGGCCGCAGTTGCAAAAGCCTTTATCAGAATCCGCAAACCTGGCTGGATGCCATCCACCCGCATGACCGTGACCGGATCATGCAGGCGGCGGAGAGCAAGCAAACGGAGGGCACGTATGACGAGGTCTACCGTGTCATCCGCCCGGACAAATCCGAGCGCTGGGTTCATGACCGGGCTTTTCCGATCCGCAATGAAGCCGGAGAGGTGTACCGGGTGGTGGGCACGGCGGAAGACATCACCGAGCGGCGAAAGCTGGAGGAACAACTGCGCCATGCCCAGAAGATGGAGGCGATCGGGCAGCTGGCCGGCGGGGTGGCCCACGATTTCAACAACATCCTGGCCGTGATCCGCATGCAGTCCGACCTGATGCGCTTTGATGATGACCTGTCAGGCGAACAAAAGGAAAGCGTGGACGAGATCACCGCGGCAGCGGAGCGGGCCACCAACCTGACCCGCCAGCTGCTGTTGTTCAGCCGGCATGAGAAGATGCAGCCGCACGACCTGGACCTGGGCGAATCCATTTCCGACCTCGCAAAGATGTTGCGGCGCATCCTGGGCGAAGACATCCAGATGCATTTCAAATTCGCCGCGCAACCGCTGCACATCCACGCCGACCCCGGCATGATCGACCAGGTGGTGATGAACCTGACCATCAACTCGCGTGACGCGATGCCCAACGGGGGAAACCTGTTCATTGAGACCACCACCGTGGAGCTGGATGAACTGGCCGCGCAGCAATCGCCGAGGGCGCGGCCCGGTTCATTTGTCTGCCTGAGCGTCACAGACACCGGTTGCGGAATCCCGGCCGAGATTATTCCGCGGATATTCGAACCGTTTTTCACGACCAAAGGCGTTGGGAAGGGCACCGGGCTGGGACTGGCCACGGTTTTTGGGATCGTTGCGAATCATCGCGGGTGGGTTGATGTCTATAGCGAAGTCCACCGGGGAACCACTTTCCGGGTCTTCTTTCCGCGCCTGACGGGGGCGGCTGCCCGCCCGAAACATGCGCCCGTCACCTTGCAATCTGCAGTCCGGGGGGATGAGACGATCCTGCTGGTGGAGGACGACAATGCGCTGCGCCTGGCTTTCAAGCGGGCGCTTTCACAGCTTGGCTATCACGTGATTGAAGCGGGGAACGGAGCCACGGCGCTTGATCTTTGGAACCAGCACCGCAGCCGGATCAATCTGTTGCTCACCGACCTGGTGATGCCCGGTGGAATGAACGGAAAAGAATTTGCCGAGAAGCTGCTGGCGGAAGCGCCAAAATTGAAGGTCATTTACATGAGCGGTTACAGCCCCGATATCACGCTGTCGGACCTGCATCTCGGACAAGGGATTCATTTTCTGGCCAAGCCATTCGATACGATTGCGCTGGCAAAAACAATCCGTGCGGCCTTGGAGACAACCGGGAAGCAACCCGAGCCGGCCAATCAAAAGTAAAGGCCGTCTGAATTACGGCAGAATATGCGCCGGGTCGGCGCTGTTGCCGATGGTGCAGGTAGGCTGATCGCCGACGCTAACAATGTTGTAGGTGCCGTGAGCCGGGCACATGGGGATTTGGTTGACGGCATTCAGCTTGATGTACGGCGTCAGATCCACGTTGAGGTTGACGGCATCGCCGTATTTTTTCCCGTGTTCGATGGCAAATTGGTCGGAGGCATTATCAATCTTACGAAGGTTATTGATGCAGGCATTGGCCTGGGAGGTGGCGCGCGCCCGGACCAGATTGGGTATGGCAATCGCCGCCAGCAGGCCGATGATGGCGACAACAATCATGATTTCCACCAGGGTAAATGCCTGGGGCCGGTTTTTTAAGGACGCGTTTTTCATGGACAATTTTTTCGGACACGGGACATATAGCACTTTCCATTCCGACCTTTTCCGGCGTAATTGCCGGCACGATCTGCGAGGACATGTCTTGAAATAAAGCAGTTTTGAAAGATACCGAGACAGCCTGTGCTTCCATCGGGTCGCCTGAGGGCGCGGATGGTGATGCGGGCCAAACCGATTGATACAATCAATGCGAACATAGTTTTATCAATTAACATCTTTTGAGGAATCCGGGTTACAACCGGGGCATGAAAATGATCTTAAGTTTTCTCGCCCAGTTCGCCGCCACGGTATTTGTCGCCGAGTTCGTAGCCGGGGTGGTCCATTGGTTTGAAGACGCCTACATCCGCGAGCGTACACTGCTGGTTGGCCGGCTCATCGGGCGCCCGAACATCGTGCACCACCATTATCCGCGCTTCATGACGCGCCACAGTTGGTGGCAAAGCTCGTGGGATCTGACGTTGTTCGCGGCAGTGCTCGTGGTTGGGGCATGGTGCGTCGGATTGTTGACCTGGCACGTCTGGCTGTTTGCGATTCTCTCAGCCAATGCGAACGAATTCCACAAGTGGGAGCATCGCACGCGGAAAGAAAACGGGCGCATCATTTCATTTTTGCAAGACATCCGCCTGTTGCAGACCGGCCGGCATCATGCACTGCATCATACTGATCCGAAGAACAGCCATTACTGCACCATCACGAACCTGTTGAATCCCGTACTCGACCGCCTCCATTTTTGGAGCGGGCTCGAATGGCTCTTCGCCAAGACCGTCGGGTTGAAACGGCAGCCCGACACGTCGGTGCGCGGTCATGGTCCCGGGCCGGCGTGGCTGAAGGAATATCAACGCCCGGCCTGCGGCTAAAATTCGACGTTGAAATTTTCCGAGGAAAGGCGCATGAATGGCCGCATGAAAAAAATCCTCCTTTCGATGCTGGCCATCATGGCGCTGGTCGCCGCGTGCGTGCCGTCGGTGAACCCGTTCTATACGGACAAGGATGTCATCACCGACCCGCGTCTTGCGGGCGCATGGCAGGAAGACACCGACAAGGATGATCCGGCAGGCTGGAAATTCGAAGCCACGACGAACAACGCCTATGTGGTCACCCTCAAGGAAGACAAAGACAAAACCGGCAGTTTTGAGGGACATCTCTTCAAACTGGGCCAGGGAACGTTTCTTGACCTGACGCCGACAGAATGCAACTACGCCACCAACCAGGCGAGCATGGTCAGCATGGCGATGATCCCCGGCCATCTGTTGTTGCGTGTGCAATTCACGGACAAGAAGATGAACCTCGCGTTCTGCAACCCCGACTGGGTCAAAAATTTTTTCGAGCAGAATCCCTCCGCCATCGCACACCGGGTGGTGGATGGGAGCATCATCCTTACCGCTGACACCGGCACGCTCCAGAAGTTTCTGCTGAAACACCTGGGCAAGGATGAATTATTTTCCGATGGGGCGGATTACCGGCGCCCGCCGGATACCAGCGGGGCAAAATAAACCCGGTTCACGCCAAGTTCACCACTTTGCCGGTGCGGACGGACTCGTAGATGGCGGTGATGACTTTCATGTCACGCAGGCCTTCTTCGCCGGGGACGCGGGTGGGGCGGTTTTCCAAGATGCATTGGGCGAAATCATCCATCTCGGCGGCGAACTGGTCTATGTCCGGCAGTTGAATGGCCTTGCCATCGCTGCGCACACCGGTGACGCCGTGATAACCATAAGCCGGGTTCAGCGAGAGCCAGCCGCGATCAGTATTGGCCGAGAAACGATTGATGCCGCCAAAGCCGTAGGTCGTCACGCCGTTGGCCAGGACACCGCTGGGAAATGCCATCTGCCAGGTCAACGTCTCCTCGATGTCGCGGAACTTGACCTTGTCATTGGTCGTGGCGAGGGCGGAAACGGAGACGGGCTCCTCGCCGGACAAATAGCGCATGGCCTGCAAGGCGTAGATGCCGACGTCCATCATCGGCCCGCCGCCGGACAGTTCTTTTTTCAAGCGCCATTGCGTCGGATCGCCGATGGGAAAGCCGAATCCGGCCTCGATGAATTTTAAATCGCCCAAAACTTTTTCGCGCACCAGCCGGATGCATTCGAGGTGGTTCGGTTCAAAGTGCAGGCGGTAGCCGATGGCGAGCTGCTTGCCAGCCTTTTTACAGGCATCGATCATCTGCTGACATTTTTCGACGGAGACCTCCATGGGTTTTTCGCACAGGACATGCTTGCCAGCCTTGGCGGCGGCGATGGTGTGGTCGGCGTGCAAGCCGTTGGGGGTGACGACATATACGACGTCGATGTCCGGGTTGTCCGCGATCTTCGCCATGGTGTCATAGTTGTAAACGCAGTGGTCAGGAATGTTGTATTGCGCCTGCCAGCGTTTGGCCTTTTCCGGCGTACCGGTGATGATGCCGGCCAGTTTGCAGTATTCCGTTTTCTGCAATGCCGGGGCGAGCTGGCCAGTGCTTAAGTTGCCCAGGCCGCATAAGGCAAAACCGATTTTGCGCTTTGGTTCAACCGCCAGCGAGAGTGCCGGGATGAACGGCAGGGTGGCGGCGGCAAACGCGGAGGTTTTGAGGAAGTGGCGGCGTGAGGGCAGGGGATTCATGAGGGGGAAACTACCGTCGTTTCACACTGGATGACAACGGAAAAATTAAGGTGGTGTTTCCAGTGTGGGCATCGGTTGGAGCGATGGGGCTGAAAGTTTTTCAATTCCCACTTTGCCCTGCGGACTGGTAGCTTGGCGGCGTGAACGAAACCCGGCCAGAGCCCCAAACCCAGACCTTGAATACCGGCCGCGGTTTCTGGGCCCTCATCATCACCCAGTTCCAAGGGGCGTTCAGCGACAATGTGCTGAAAAACCTGGTTGTCTTCGTTGCCCTGTTTGCCACGGGACAGGAGGCCATGGATGCCACCGGCCAGCACCGGTTCGGCGAGTCGATTGGCGCGTTATTTTCGCTGCCATTCATCCTGTTTTCAGTGACAGGGGGATTTTTGGCGGACCGTTACAGCAAACGTTCGGTGATGATCGGTGTGAAAATGTTCGAGCTGGTCATCATGGCGGTCGTTTTGGCCGGCCTGTGGACGATGAATAAAAATGTTTTGCTGGCATGCGTCTTCCTCATGGGAACCCATAGCGCCATCTTCGGACCGTCTAAGTACGGTTCGCTGCCCGAGTTGTTGCCGGAACAAAAACTATCCTGGGGTAACGGCATCCTTGAGCTTGGCACCTTCATGGCGATCATCTTGGGCACGGTCGCTGCCGCGGTGATGGCGCCACAATTCAAAGGTGAGCAATGGATTTCCGGTTTCGTACTGATCGGGCTGGCCGTAGCCGGCCTGGTGATGTGCTTGCAAATCACCAAGATCCCCGCCGCCGATCCGGCCAGGAAATTCACCTTCAATTTCCCGGGCGAGGTATGGCGGCAACTGCGGGCCATGCGCGGTGACCGTCCGCTCTGGCTGGCGGTGATCGGCAACACCTACTTCAATTTTTTAGGCGCATTGCTGCTGCTCAACCTGTTTTTTTACGGCGCGGATGTCCTGCATGTAAAGGAAACATACATCGGCCTGCTCAATGTTGCACTCGCGCTGGGCATCGGCCTGGGCAGCGTGGCGGCAGGCTATCTTTCCGGCGGCAAGATCGAATATGGCCTGGTGCCACTTGGCGCGGCCGGGCTGGCGGTTTTTTCCGCGGCACTCGCGTGGCCGGGGGTGGGATTGTACGGTTCTTTTGTGTTGCTGGCGTTGCTGGGCTTTGCCGGCGGCTTTTTTATCGTGCCAATCGCGGCGCTGCTGCAACACAAGCCGGCGCGGGAAAACAAAGGCGGGGTGCAAGCGACGGCCAACCTGCTGTCCTTTGTCGGTGTTTTCCTAGCCTCGGGCGCACATTGGCTGCTGGCGGAACATTTTAAGGTCACACCGCGTGCCATCTTCCTCGTGGGGGGCATAATGACGTTCGGCAGCGCAATTTATGCCCTGATTTTACTCCCGGACGCGCTGCTACGTTTTGTGCTGTGGTGCGTGACGAACACAATATACAGGATCCGTGTGGTCGGGCGTGACAATCTGCCGGCCAAGGGCGGGATGCTGCTCGTGTGCAACCATCTTTCGTTCGCGGATGCGCTGCTGTTGATCGCGGCCACCGACCGGCCGATCCGGTTTCTGATGTTCAAGGGGATCTATGAGCAGCGTTGGATAAAACCGTTCGCCAAGATTCTACGCGCCATCCCGATCTCATCCGAGCAGCGGCCCCGTGAACTCATCCATTCCATCCAAGCGGCAAGCGATGCCATCCGTAATGGAGAGGTGGTCTGCATCTTTGCCGAGGGCCAGATCACGCGCATCGGGCAGCTGCTGCCGTTTCAACGCGGCTTCGAGCGCATAATGAAGAACGTGGATGCGCCCATCATCCCCATCTCGCTGGATGGCGTCATTGGCAGCCCGACCAGTTTTGTGCATGGCCGCATGGTGCGGCGCTTTCCGGAACATCTGCCGCATCCCGTGACTGTGAGTTTTGGTAAGACCCTGCCGCCAACGGCCAACCACATCGAGGTGCGCGAGGCCGTGCAGGAACTGATCGCGGATGCGTGGCAATATCGTCGCGCCAAGATGGAGCCGATGCCCCGCAACTTTGTCCGCTCGGCGCGCCGTCACCCGGGTCGGTTTGCGATGGTTGATGCGACGAGCGGGAAGGTGAACTTTGGAACAGCACTGGTAAAAACCGTTTTCCTGGCACGCCGCCTAAAGCCGGCCTGGCACGGACAAAACATGGTGGGGCTATTTCTCCCGCCCAGCGTGCCAGGCGCGCTGGTCAATTACGCCGCATTTCTCTGCGGCAAGGTGCCGGTGAACCTGAATTATACGCTCTCCGAAGCCACCATCGCCTCCTGTGCGAAGCAGTGTGACATCACCACCACCATCACATCGCGCAAATTTCTGGAGAAGATCAAGCTCACGCCGCCCGGGAAAATCATTTATCTGGAAGACCTGGCTGCGGATCCGACTACGGTTGAGAAAATCACATCATGGCTGCTGGCCAAGTTTGCGCCGTATGGCCTGCTAAAACGCATCGCGGGACAGGAAAAGGAAGTTGTGCTGGATGACCTTGCCACGGTCATCTTCTCCAGCGGCAGCACGGGCGAGCCGAAGGGGGTCATGCTTTCGCATTACAACATTCTCTCGAATGTCAGCCAGTTCAGCCACATCCTGAACTTCACGCATCACGACCGTTTTCTGGGCATTTTGCCGTTCTTTCACTCGTTTGGGTTCACCGTTACGCTGATTCTGCCGGCCGAAATCGGCGCGGGTGTGGTCTATCATGCAAACCCCTTGGATGCCCGCGCCATCGGCACGATGGTCCGCGAGAACGCCGTCACACTCCTGCTGGCCACGCCGACTTTCCTGCAACTCTACATGCGCGGCGTGCCATCGGAAGATTTTGGCAGCCTGCAACTGGTCGTGGTGGGGGCGGAGAAGCTATCGGAACGTCTGGCGGATGCTTTCCAAGAGCAATTTGGCATCCGTCCGTTGGAAGGCTATGGCACGACAGAATGCGCCCCGGCCGTGGCGGTGAACATCATGGATTTTCGCG
>DATHQS010000278.1:0-5494 GCA_035482455.1 Candidatus Acidiferrales bacterium
GTAAGGGCGCATAAAACTGTGATCCAGACCGGGATGAATTGTGCTTTGGGGTCAAGTGCCGGTGGCTGGTAACCAAATTGCAGCCAGGTTGGCAGATGGGTGATCACCCAGGCGACGGGTGGCAGATAGCCGGCGGGTGTGCCCTCAGGCGTCGATAGCCAGGCGGGGGCGGTGGCCAATAATCCGGCCTTGGTCGCGACGACCAAAGCGAGGGTGATGATGCCCATGGTCTTTTGCGCGTCGTTGGTGCCGTGGGCGAAGCCCATGTAGCCGGCACTGACCAACTGCAATTTTCCGAAGACGCGGTTCACCGTCATGGGCCGCCAGTTGCGCAGCAGGAAATACAAAAGGCCCATCAATAGGAAGCCGACGACAAAACCCACCAGCGGTGACGTGACCATTGGCACGATGACCTTCCAAAGGATGCCCTTGCCCTGCCACCAATGTTCCTTGCCGGGTACCGACCAGATGATAGACGACCAGCGGTTGTCGGAAGCGGCAAGCACTGAACCGCAGAGACCGCCGACGAGGGCGTGGGAAGAACTCGATGGCAGACCAAACCACCACGTCAGCAGGCTCCAGAGGATGGCCGCAACCAGCGCGCAGCAAATCACCGGCATGGTCGCGACCTGGGCATCCACCAGCCCGGAGGCGATGGTGGCGGCGACTGCGCTGCCGAAAAATGCGCCGATGAGATTGGTGAAGGCTGCGAGCAGGACCGCCTGCCGCGGGGTGAGCACCTTGGTGGAGACGACGGTGGCGATGGAATTGGCCGTGTCGTGGAAGCCGTTGATGTATGTGAACACCAGGGCGATGAAAATGACGAGCAGGATGAGGAACATATCAGTCTAAGTGCGGGGTGCGGAGTGCGGAGTTTGGGCCCGCTTATTTGATTCAGTGGCGACGCGCTTTCTTGCCGTTTGGATCGAGGCGACGCAGATGGCCACCAGTTCATTGCCTTCCTTCAGCAAAGCCGCCGGCTGTTCCGGTTTTAATTTCCCGGCTTCAATCAGCAATTCCATCCAATAACCGGATTCATCCGCTTCTTCCTCCACGATGCTCATTTTATGGATAAAATCTGCAGTGGATTTTGCCCGGCAGGCAGAGCGATAATTGGCTCCGACGGAAGTTCCCGAACGTAACAGTTGACGTCCGATCACATCACAAGTCTTTCCCGGTGGCAGAGCTTCAACCAGCTTGATGACGTTCAAGGCAAATTGCTTGGTGCGCAATTTGAGGTTTTCATTATTCATGATTATAGGGTTGGGGAAAATTATTCCGCATTCCGCACTCCCCATTCCGCACGCGTTTTGAGATTTTCGTTGTGCATGATTGTAGGCCGGCCGGTCGATTGGAATTGATGCATACGAGAAATCTATTCCGCACTCCGCACTCCCCATTCCACACTCAAGAGTTTTTCAGGACGATGTGCATCACGATGTTGCCGGTGTCGTGGCAACGATCAACGATTTTTTCCATCAGCTCGTAGACATCGCGGATGACGATGGCGCGGATGGCGTCATATTTGCCGCCATAAAGGTCGCGCAGAAGCTCGTTCATGTATTTGTCGGCCTCGACCTCGACGAGCTGGAGCCGGTCGTTGTAGGTCTTCATCTTTTCCATGTCCTCCATGTCGCGCAACTGCTTGATCATGTCATGGATGGCCTCGGTGGCCTTGGTCATCATGTCGGCCTGCTTGGAGAAATCGATGCCGTCAAGGTGGTGGCCGGCCATCACCAGGCGTTCGGCCAACTTTTCGGCGGCCTTGGGGATGCGGAACAGCCCGCGCGCGAGCGCCTCGATGTCTTCGCGTTCGAGGCCGGTGATGAAGGTCTTCACCAGTTCATTGCTGATCTGCTCGGAGATCTTCTTTTCTTTGCGGCGTGCGAGGATGAGGTCGTCGAGGTTCCGGGTGTTCCGCGGCGACTTCATCAGCTCAATGACGAGCCGGACGCTCTCATGGGATTCCTCGGCGGCGGCCTCAAGCAGGCCCTGAAAGCGGTCGCCCTTGCTGAAAAGTTGTTGGAGAGAAAACATGCGCGGGCAGTCTGGCAAAAAACTTTTTGCCGCGCACGAAAAATCAATTTTTCAGCGCGTGCCTGATGTCTTGCGCCTCGCAGAGATAAACCACCTCCTCGGCGATGTTCTTTGCGTGGTCCGCGATGCGTTCCAAACTCTTGGCGGCGACGATCCAGTGCAGGCAGCGGGCGATGGTATCGGGGTTTTCCATCATGTGCTGTGCGAGCTGTTGGTGGATATGCTTGTTGAGCGCGTCCACTTCCTTGTCGCGCGGGATGATGGCACGGGCGGCGACGGAATCGCGGTGGACGAAGGAATCCAGGGCATCCTTGACCATGGCGAGCGACAAAGTCGCCATCCGCGGCAGATCAAGGGCGATCTTCACCGGCGGCTCTTGGGCGAGGTCGCGCGAGCGTTTGGCGATCTTGGTGGCCTCGTCGCCGATGCGCTCTAAGTTTTGAGAAATCTTCATGGCCACGGTCACCAGGCGCAGGTTGGTGGCCAGCGGCGCCTTGGTCAGAAGCTGGATGGCCAGCTCGTCGATCTCGACCTCAAATTTGTCGATCACATCATCATCCGCGCGCACGCGGACGGCGAGGTCGTGGTCGCGCTGCATGAGGGACTGCACGGATTCGTTGACGGCCTTTTCGGCATGGCTCGCCATCACCAGCAGCTTTTGGCGCAGGTTCTCGATGCCGGATTCAAAATGGTTTTCCATAGTCTAATTGTCATTGTCTCAGCCGAAACGACCGGTCACATAATCCTCGGTTCGCTTTTGCGACGGATTGGTGAATATCCTTGCCGTCGGCCCGAACTCCACCAATTCGCCGATATAAAAGAAGGCCGTCTGGTCTGAGATGCGCGCGGCCTGCTGCATATTGTGCGTCACAATGACGATGGTGAAGTCTTTTTTCAAATCCAAAATCAAATCCTCCACCCGCGCGGTGGCGATGGGGTCGAGCGCGCTGGCCGGTTCATCCATCAAAATCACCTCCGGTTTGATGGCGATCGCGCGGGCGATGCACAGGCGCTGCTGCTGGCCGCCGGACAATCCGAGGGCGCTGGAATGCAGCCGGTCCTTCACTTCGTCCCATAACGCCGAGCTGCGCAGGCTTTGCTCCACCGCCGCATCCAGGTCGGATTTGCTTTTCATGCCATGCAGCCGGAGGCCGTAGGCGACATTTTCGTAGATGGATTTCGGAAACGGGTTCGATTTCTGGAAGACCATGCCGACGCGCTTGCGGAGCTCGATGACGTCCACATCCCGGGCGTAGATGTCATGCCCGCCGATCTTGATCGAACCCTCGATGCGGACATTGTCGATCAGGTCGTTCATGCGGTTCAGACAGCGGAGCAGGGTGGACTTGCCGCAGCCGCTCGGCCCGATGAACGCAGTGACCACCTTTTCGCCCAAGCCCACGGAAATGTCCTTCAACGCCTTGCTGGCGCCGTAATAGAGCGAGACGTTGCCGATCTCGATGAAAGGCGCGCCGGCCGGCGGCGTGGCGGCCGCGGACTGCGGGGTGGCGATTTTTTGGGTCAAGATTTCTGCCATAACATGGAAAGCATATTAGCCATATCAACCGAGCGCCCGCAGCTTTTTCCGCACCCGGGCGCGGATGATGATGGCGACGATGTTCAGTGCAAAAGTCAGCATGAGCAACACCAGGACCGTGGCGTACAGGATCGGCCGGGTCGCCTCAATGTCGTTGGACTGGGTGGAAAGGATGAAGACATGGTAGCCCAGGTCCATGAACTGGTCCGTGGGGCTGTGGGGCAGGCCGACCATGTACGTGCAAACCCCGGTGAGCAGGATGGGCGCGACTTCACCAGCGGCACGGCTGACGGCCAGGATGCCACCGGTCAAAATGCCCGGCAGCGCCTGTGGCAGTACGATCTTCAATATTGTTTCGAGCTTGGTGGCACCGAGCGCAAGGCTGGCCTCGCGCAGGCCGGGCGGGATGGCCTTCAAGGATTCTTCCGTCGCCACGATGACCACCGGCAGCGTCATCACCGCCAAGGTCAGTGCGGCCCAGATCAAAGCCGGCCGGCCCCAGACGGTGGAGGGGTTGTGTAGCAATGCATCCATGTTCTTGCCGACGAAATTGATGAAGAAGCCGAGGCCGAATAATCCGAAAACGATGGATGGCACGCCGGCCAGGTTGCTGACGGCGGCGCGGATGATGCGTGTGATGATCGAGATGTTGGAGGCGTATTCGGTCAGGTAGATCGCGGTGATGACACCGACGGGGATTACGAAAATCGTCATGATGAACACGCGGATCGTGGTGCCGACGATCATCGGCAGGATGCCGGTCGTCTTCATGTTGAAGAGGTCGGTGGGGGTGGTGGAGACAAAATGCCACGACAGGCTGCTCCAGCCGTTGACGATGATGTTCAACAGGATCGTCGCGAGGATGCCGATGATGAACAGCGTGGCCAGCCCGGTCAGGCCGGAAAAGAAGAACGACCAGAAATCGAACTTCTCCGCGCGAAAATTGCGGGTGATACGCGCCGTGTCGGAAGTGGCTGACGGCAAATATTGTCCCGGCGTGACGGTGTTCATCGCTTGCCCTCCAGTTTGTTTTTAAAGCGGTGGATCACAAAGTCGCCGACCATGTTGGAGACGAAGGTGGCGGCGAAGAGCAGCGCGCCGAGCAGGAACAGGATCCGGTAATGCGGCCCGCCGGCGACGACCTCGCCCATTTCCGCGGCGATGGTGGTGGTGATGCTGCGGGCGGAGTCAAAGATGCTCCACGACATCACGCTGGCGGAGCAGACCATGAGCACGATCATCGTCTCACCGATGGCGCGGCCGAAGCCGAGGACGGTGGCGGCGAAAACGCCGGGAATGGCGGCGGGCAGCACGATCTGCCAGGCGGTCTGCCAGCGCGAGGCGCCGAGCGCGAGTGCGGCCTGGGTGTAGGCGCGGGGCACGCTTGTCAGCGCATCCTCCGCGATGGAGAATATCACCGGGATGACCGCGAAGCCCAGTGCGATGCCGGCTACGAAAGCGTTCAACCGGGTTTGATACCCGAAGATTTTTTGCAACACGGTCGCCATGACGAGCAGCGCGAAGAAACCGACGACGACGGAGGGGATGCCGGAAAGCATTTCGATCACCGGCTTGACGATTTCGCGGACGCGCGGCCGGGCCAGTTGGGAGACGTAGATGGCCGCCCCGACCGCAAGCGGAACGGCGAAGAGAAGGCCGATCAGGGTCACTTTCAAGGTGCCGACAAAGAGGGGGATGATGTTGAATTTTTTGATCTGGCCGACCGGCTGCCAAATGTATTCCGGTTTGGCGTAGCCGGTCCACTGGTGGGCCTGCAGCAGGTATTTCCAGTCTGTGGTATTGATGTGGGCGTCCGGGTCGTTGCGGAAGTTTTCCGGCACCTCGTTCTGTTCATCGATCTTGCCCTGCATCAGCGCCAGCAGGGTGTCATGGTCCACGGACTTGTATTGTTCCGGCGTC
>DATHQS010000279.1:0-5712 GCA_035482455.1 Candidatus Acidiferrales bacterium
CATCCAGTTTCACGCGGCGCACGACGGTTTCCGCGCCGGTGTTGTCGGCGTAGCTGCCATCGGCATCACTGACGATATGGCGTCCAAGCAAGGCATGCCAGAGGTCGGTGTAGAATTTCACACGCTGCGCCTCGGTGCCGCCTTCCACGGCGATGCGACCCAGCCAGTCGTTCCACTCGTCATGCGAGCCGCGCACCACCGTGTCAAAATCCCAGCCGGGCAGCTCGGCCGCGAGATTCTTTCGCGCGTTCTTCTCGCTGGTGTAGGAGACTGCGACCTTCATCAAAACCTTTTCGCCGGCCCGGGTCGGAAACCAGACATACCCGCCGGCGTTCTGACCAGAGATTTCCGTGACGGATTCCGGCAGCAATGTTTTGTCCTGCCACACCCCGAGCTTCACCGGCCGGTTGAACTGCGCCACGAAGTAAACCTTGAAGGGCTTCGGCCGGCGTTGCGTTGCGGCCATGACCGAATAACCGGCGATCTCCTGCGGCCCGGTTTGCCGGAGGCTGCTTGCAGCCATCTTGTCCATCAGCGTCGCGCCGGTGTCGAAGGCGATCCACGATCTTTCGCCCGCCGGGAAGGTGTACCGGTGAAAACCCACGCGCGCCGTCGAGGTCAGCTCCACTGTGACATCATAGCGCTGCAGATAAACCTTGTGATAGCCGGGACGAACCACCTCATCCTGGTGTGAGAACGGCGAGGCCGCCGCCGCCAGGCCTTCTTGCGCGTGCAACCCGCCGGTGCCGGGCATGACGGGCACGCCATACAATTGCCAACAGTGGATGTGGCTGAAGCATTGGATGTTCGTGTCGCCGTAAACGTAGCCGTTCAGCCAGTCGCCCCCGACGCTCGTGTCCGGGCTCAGACTGACCATGCCGAACGGCCGGCAGGCAGAGGAAAAATAAAACCATCGCGATTTGTGTGTGTCGATCTGCGGACTGACGTAATCTGCCGGCGACTTTTCAGCGTGGCAAACCGGCGCAACCGCCAAGCCGGCCAACAACAAGACCCGCGCCGTGAACCGGATGATGAACGGGTGGGGCATTTTAATTTTGCACGGCGGCGTTTTGTGCCTGCACGGAAGCGCGCCCGGCATCCGCCGTGGCGAGTTTATGCAGGGCGTCTTCGCAAAGCTCCACCATCGTGCCCTTATCCACATTGTGGTCGCCCGGATTTTGCGTGCGGTTCAGCGAATGATACAGCGACGCCGCGCCCGGCAGCTTCGGCACTTCAGTCTGATAATTCGTCCACGCCCCGCTCCAAGCCTGCAACTCCACCCGGGCCTTCGCGGCGGCGGCCGGGTCGGAAGTTTCCTGCCATTGGCAATAAGCAAACATCCCGTTGACGCAATGGCCCACGACTCCGGTAAGGTTCTGCAGGTAAATCAGGCTGCTCAATGATTCCTCATACGTCTGTTTGCCGCGCGCGGCCACGATGTCATCCCGTGACGCCTCGAACAGCGAGCGCATTTTCCCGGCCAGCGCCACGGCTTCTGACTTTTCCGCAAAAACTTCCGGCAGGGATTGTTTTGATCCGTCATAAAGCTCCTTGAGCACCACCCCGCGGATGATGTCATCGCGCATCAGGTTGAGGCTCGGCTTCCAACCTTTGTGGTCGCGGGCATACGCTTCGATATACATGCACTTGCGGACACACTCGCTCGAAAGCATCAGCATTTCCGCCACGTTCGTCGCCGCCTTCGCGCCGAATTCCTTCGCCGCCCATTCCTGGGCGATGGCGCGCGGCGACAGATCGGGGTTTTGCGCCAGTTGTGTGGTGGCGAACACATTCAAACGCACCCAGCGGTCTGATTTCAAGAACGGCCCGCCCCAGCCACCGCCAAAATCCCAGATCCACGCGCCTTTGGCACCGAGCGCGGCGGCGTGGCGCATGTCCTCGGCGAAAAACGACCCTACATAGTTTGGAAAGGCACCCTTGCCTTCGTATTCACGGGCGCACTGAAATTCGACCACGGCCGGCACCCCGCCACGGCCGATCATCGGGTTAAAATCGTTGTAGCGCCAGAAGTCGGTCTGGGTGTGCTTGATCGCAAACACCAGCCCGGTGCGGTTCGTGAGCCCGGCCAGCACACGGTCATAGACTTTCGGGTTTGCATGAAAACCGTCGTTGCCCAGGTCCCAGGTCCGCCAGATCAACGAGCGGCCGAATTCATCCACGACCACCTTGCGCGTCTCCTCGATGAGACGCGTCATGTGGCGAAAATAGGCATCATCATAGCCGCCGCTCAGGTCGGAAACCGTGTGGCCGGTGAAACCCTCCTCGGCGTGTGAATAATTCTCCCCCGTGCGCACCACCACATACGCGACCCGCGGATAGGCCCGCAACACCTCGCGATATTTGGCGCGATACAGGTTCCAAAACGCCGGGCTGTCGAAATCGATCCCGCCATTCCCATCTGTTGACGGCAGCTGTTTCCAGACCGGCGTCGGCAGCGAAACTTCGTCCGTCAGCAGCCCGACCGCCAGGCCGAGGGCGTTGGCGCGGTCGTAATCCTTCTGGAATTTTTTGCGCTGGCGCTCGATCCGGTTCCGCAAATCCGATTCCGCCGGAATCGCACCCGGGCAGGCGGCGTCAAACGTCGCCAGTTGCGTGACATCCCCGATGATCGCGGCGTTGTAACCGTATTCTTGATAGCGCTCGATGGATTTCTCGCCGCTACCGAGGCGGAGTTCCATCGGTTGCAGCGGACCGGCCGCACCGGCGGTCAACGCCAGCAGGCCGGCGGCGATCATCCCGCCGACGGCGATGCGCCGCCGCATCTGGTTCGTGAGCGCGATCATCAAAATGCAAGAGTGTTTGGAGCGGGTCATGGTTTCAAAAGCAATCGATAAAATTGGTGCGCGGGTGGCGGGGTGTTGGTGTCCGTCCATTTGAACGGCAGCACGGGCGAATTCGTGGTGAACAGGTTGGTCCAGTCGGACAGGTTGGTCGAGCCTTGGATCGTATAATCCGGTCCAGGGTCGCCATTGATCTGGAAAGCAAACTGGTTGTTTGTCAGTACCGGCTTTGCCAGCACCGGCAAATTTAATTTGCTCACGATCACGGTAAAACTCTGCGTCGCGCTCAAGTTCGGCGTGCCGTTGTCCGTGACGGTCACTGTGAACGAATTGGTCGAGTTCGCCTGCGCCACCGCCGGACGCCAGGACAAGATGCCCGTGTCCGTTGCGATGGCCGCATTCGCCGGCGCGACCGGTAAGGCAAAGGTAAGCGTCTGTGGAGGCTCGTCCGTATCCGTAGCCACGTTTGTGATGGCCAAGGTCACCCCAGCACTAAGGAAACGGTTGGAAATGGCCGCCAGCACCGGCCGGTTGTTTGTCGTCTCCGCCCAGTTCAACAAGTCATAATTGACGGTCCGACTTGACCCATAAATGGAAAGATTTCCCAACTGTGGCTGATACATCCACGGATTGCCGATGGTCGGCCATTGCTGGTAGTCAACGCTGTGGCCGTTGGTCAGCGCTCCGGTGCCGAAGGTGATCTGCAGCGTGTTGCCGTGGCGGTCGGTGTAAATCATGGCCGGGTTCGCGCCGGTCAAAAAGTTTGTGTTCACGCCGCCGGCCGCCAGCACATCGTTGCGGAACGCGGCCAGGCGCAGGGCGGCGGTGGACTGCGTGTATTCGTTTGGCGCAGCCGTCTCGACCGCCAGGCCGGCGATGTTTGCCGAGATGAGAAAATAATTGGTGAGGTTCGTGTCCGCCCCCCAGGTGAAATTCGTGCTGATGTAGAGCGAAATCAAAACATTCGTGTAGTGCAAAAACAGCCTGCCGTCCGTCGCAGCCGTGTCGATGACCGCGGAATAATTGGTGGGGATCTGCCCTTCGAGCACCTGGTAATTTGTCATCGCCACGCCATTGTGATTCCAGTCGGCCTTGGTTGCGTTGGTCGGAATGTTATAGATCGCGGCGAGCGTGCCGCCGAGTTGCACCACCTGTTCAGAAATCGTCGTGCCGATGTAGGTGTTGGGTGACGAACCGGAATACACCGGGTTATAGGGATTCGTGATCCAGAACTTGGTCTGGTCGTTGGGCGCGTTCCAGATGACGCCCCAGCGCTGCATCTGGTGCGGGTCGCTCAAGCTGACCGTGCCGAAGTTCGTGATGGCAAAACTGCCATCATTGTTGGTCGCCACGCCGCACTCGGCCTGGCTGTAGACCGAATAGCCCGGCGCGAGGTAGCTGGTTTTGTAATAGGCGTTGTTGTAACCGCCGGTGTTGCGCATGGCCGTGACATGGGCCGTGTAAACCTGCGAACGATTCGTCGCGGCCAAGACCGCTTCCGGCAGCACCCCGGGAAAATTGGACATGCAATAGAGCGCAGAGGGATAAGATTCGAGATAAGTGCTTGGGGTCGGGCCGCCGAAGAACAGATAGGTCATCATGGTCGTGCTCGTCGGCTGGTTTTGCGTCCAATAAGGTTCCGTCCGGTCCGAGGCAACCGCCCAGTTGTCATAAAAATAATAACCCGCCATCTCCGCCACCGCCCAGTCGAAGGCCACGCGCGCTTTGTTCCGCAGAACCGGATCGGGCGCATATTGTGACAGCGTATAGACCGGCCCCAAGGTGAACTGGACGTAAACCAGCGAGTCATGTTCGAGAAAGCCGTAGAGCGGAAGATTGGCGATGGTGTTGGACACATACGCCTTGCCGGTCGGATCGCCCGTGCCGTAGTCCGCCTCGTACTGCGAGCCGGCTGGAAAGGCGTTGGTCCCCCAGACGCTCCCGGCCAGATAGCGCGCCGTCGCAAACATCATCCGCTGGTTGGAAGTGGCGCCACTGCCGTAATTTGTGCCGTTGGCGGTGAGCTGGGTTTTGAACAAATTGGTGACCGCCGGCGTGAACACGCCGGGCAGCGCCGCATTCCAGCGCAGATAACAATCCATCGCCGGCCACATCCCAAAGCCGGCGTCGGTGCCTTCGGAATCGGTGTCGCCCAGCGCGGCTACCATATAATTGGAGCCGTTGACCGGGTCGTTCGCGTAAAACCGCCCCTCCGCCGCCCAAAACCCCGTGCGCCCGATGCGATGCGGGCCGCTGCCGGTCTGGCTGACGTTCGGAACTGCCGTGGCATAATAATTCAAAAATGCCCCGCGCCGGGCGTTGAAGTCGTCCGCCCGCCCCATTACGGCCAGCAGGCATAAAACGAACGCCAGGCAGGACACCAAACCCTGCACGGAATGCTTCCGGCCGCGCAGGGTTCGGCGATATCGTTTATTCGAGGGCACGGCATTTAGCGTCAAGCACGGTGACGGTGAATCAAGCGAAATGTGACCGCCGGACCTCACGGCACACGGAGGATGTAAAAATTCCGAGGCGATCCGGCATTCACCGGATTGGTGATGCTGAAGCTGCCACCGCCAAACGTGTTCGTGGGCAGCACCGTCCACTGGCTCAAAGGCAGCGTCAGGTTGCTGGTCGTGAGCACATTGTATTGCTCGCCCGCCAGCCCGTTCGTCCCGTTGATTACAAGATCGGTGCCCGACAGGCTGATGCCGGTGATATGCGGCGGCTGCGGCGGCTGTGAGGACACCACGGTCAATGAACCGTCAATCGCGAGGTTGTTCGTGAAAACAACGCCGGCGGGCGGAACAATGGTGAGGCTGCCGCCGTTGGGCAGCGGCTGATCGAACAGATAAAACTTCTGGCCGGCGACCAGGGCCGGGCCGGTGTTGTTCACCGTCAGCGTGCCCGT
>DATHQS010000280.1:0-13661 GCA_035482455.1 Candidatus Acidiferrales bacterium
TGCCCGTGTACCAGCCGGGCCGCCCGATTGAAGAAGTCGCGCGTGAACTCGGCCTGCCCGCGGAGACCATCATCAAGGTTGCGTCTAACGAAAATCCATTCGGCCCGTCACCACTCGCCATTACTGCCATGCAGAAGGCGATCGCCGGCGTGAACCTGTATCCGGACGGGAATGCGTTTTACCTGAAGCAAAAGCTCGCCGCAAAACTTGGGGTCGAGCCGACGAACCTGGTTTTGGGAAATGGCTCGAATGAGATCATTGAATTCGTTGCCCACGCATTGCTCGGGCCGGGCACGGACATTGTGGTGTCGCAGTACTGTTTCGCAATCTATCCCATCGTGGCCAAGATGTTTGGCGCCGGGGTCATCACCGTGCCGGCCAAGGGACATGGACACGACCTGCCTGCCATGCTCAAGGCCATCACCACCAAGACGCGCATTGTCTTCGTAGCGAACCCAAACAACCCGACCGGCACGCTGGTGCCGCGCGAAGAAGTCATCGACTTTGTGAACCGGGTACCGGATGACGTGTTGGTGGTCATGGATGAGGCTTACATCGAGTTCTTGGAAGATGCCGTGGATTTTGTGCCCTTGATCCGTTTGGGCGTGCGGAAAAACCTGGTCCTGATGCGGACTTTTTCCAAGATTTATGGTCTGGCCGGGTTGCGCGTCGGCTATGGCATCGCCGTGCCGGAGCTGGTTTCCACGTTGGAAAAGGTGCGCCAGCCGTTCAATGTGAATCTGCTTTCACAGGTCGCGGCGCTTGCCGCCCTGGATGACGATGAACATGTCCACAAGACGCGGCAGAATAATTTCGGCGGCCTGGAGTTTTTCGCGAAGGCCTTTCGCGAGTTGAAGCTGGAATATGTCCCGTCCAGCGCCAACTTCATCCTGGTCCGCGTTGGCGACGGTCAGAAGGTTTTTAACGCGATGCAAGGGCAGGGGGTCATCACGCGTCCGATGGGTGGTTATCTGCTGCCGGAATGGATCCGCATCTCGGTTGGCACCCGGCAAGAAAATGACCGGAGTCTCACGGCATTGAAAAAGGCGCTTTGATGTTGAATCGCCTTCGTTGCCAGACATTCTGGTCATGTGGGCTTGGATTTACCGTGAAATAATTGTTTGAATCCCGCGTGAAACCCGTTAGTTATTCTGCGCTGAAATGAAACCGACCGACCTGCGGGGCATCCTGCAATACATTCCGCAATTCCGCGAGAAGACCTTTGTCCTCGCGATTGACGGCGCCATCGTCACCGACGAAAACTTCGCCACGCTCCTGCTGGACGTGGCGGTGCTGCGGTCGTTGAGCATCCGCGTGGTGCTGGTGCACGGGGCCTCGGCGCAAATCAAGGCGCTTTCGGAGAAGCAAGGCGTCAAGGCATCCAACTGGGATGGCGCGGGCATCACTGATGCCGCCACGTTACAGATCGCGATGGATGCGGCGAACCGGTTGACGCATGAGATTCTTGAAGGGCTTTCCACGAACGATCTGCGGGCGGTTTGCCCGAACGCGATCATCGCGCATCCGCTGGGCATCATCCAAGGTGTGGACCATCTTTTTACCGGCAAGGTGGAGCGGGTGGACACGGAACTGCTGACGACCTTGCTGGCACAAGGCATCGTGCCGGTCATTCCGCCGTTGGGTTTTGACGGTGACGGCAAAACGTACCGCGTGAATTCCGACAGCGTGGCAGTCGCCGTGGCCGAGACGCTGAAGGCCACCAAGCTGATGTACATTACCGCGTCCGACGGATTGGTGCACAACGGCAAGCTTATCCGGCAGATGCTTGTGTCCGAATTGCAGGGGCTCTTGCAGGCGGGCAGCGCCAATTTTGCGCCGGAGATATTGTCCAAAGCCCAGCACGCGGCGCTGGCATGCAAATCCGGCGTGCCGCGGGTGCATGTCATCAACGGCAAGGTGGATGAGGGTTTGCTGGCCGAGGTGTTTTCCAACGAAGGCATCGGCACCTTGATTTACGCGAACGAGTATCAACAGATACGGGCGGCCAAGAAGAAGGACGTGCGCGCAATCCAGCTGCTAACAAAGGCGGCCGTGGAATCTGACGAACTGGTCAAACGGACGCGGGCGATGATCGAAGGCCGGCTGGGTGATTATTACATCTTTGAGATCGATAAGAACCCCGTGGCTTGCGTGGCATTGCACGTTTATCCGGAACAGAACAAGGCCGAACTGGCCTGCCTCTATGTCAATGTGTCGCATGAGAACCAGGGCATCGGGCGCAAACTCATCCAGTTTGTCGAGAGCAAGGCGCGGGAATTAAACGTGAATGAATTGCTTACGCTTTCAACACAGGCGTTCACTTATTTCCAATCCAAGGGCGGCTTCAGTGAAGGCACGCCAGACGACCTGCCGCCGGCAAGGCGTGAGAAATACGACCAGAGCGGAAGAAATTCCAAGGTGCTGGTGAAGAAGCTGAAGGCCTGAGCAAGCCTTCCCAAGGGGTGAAAGATGAAAAGTCGCATTTTTATTTCAACCTTGGGAATGATGGCCCTGCTTTTTACTTCCGGTTGCGCCTGTCTGCACGGCCAAAGACATCTGCCCACGGCTTGTCTCGCGACTTGTGGCAAGCTGGACATCGCCCCCACGCATTATGTGCTGACGGTGAACATCGCCCGCCAGACCGCTTCACTTTACGAACGCAACCGGCTGGTGAAGACCTACGTGTGTTCCACTTCCCGGTTTGGCATCGGTGAGGTGGAGGGCTCCATGCGCACGCCGCGCGGCCTGCATCGCATCGTGGAAAAGGTCGGCGATGGCGAGCCGGCCGGCACCATTTACCGGGAGCGCGAAGTCATCGGCACCGTGGCGGAACGCGGCATCAAGGCGGGCAGCATCACCACGCGCATCCTATGGCTGGAAGGGCTGGAGCCTGGCTACAACCAGGGCGGCAACGTGGATACGCATGAGCGGACGATATACATCCACGGCACCGGCGATCAGGCGTCCCTCGGCCAGCCGGCATCGCATGGCTGCATCCATCTGGCCGATCCGGATTTGATCTCGCTCTTCGACCTGCTGCCCAGCGGCACGCTGGTGTGGATCGCAGAGAAGTGATGTATGTCGAAAAATTCTTGCCGGTTTGCAGGCGGGGCTTATGCTGCCGATGTGTTCTTGCGTCTCGGCAAAGTTCTGGTGATCGCCGCGCTCGTCCTCACGACGGGCGCGCACTGGATAGCCCTGCAGACAGTCGCCTGGACCACGATGCTCGCAGCCAATTGGAGCAGCAGTTCTTTTTCGGAGGCGGTTTCCACCACGTTCGACGGCCGGCATCCGTGCCCATTGTGCAAGGCCATCGCCGCCGGGAAGAAATCGGAACAGAAAAAGGAATTTACCTGCGCCATGGCGAAACTTGAGTTTCCACCCGTGACGGAAAATATCATTATAATCGCGCCCAAATCTTTTTCTTCCGTTTCTGCCGAGGATTGCTTCGGTGAAGCCTTCTTCTCAAAGCCGCCGGTGCCGCCTCCGCGAAGCCGCCCCGTTTGATTTCAAATCATCGTCGTCCCTGCCATTGCTGGCCCGGACAACATATTATTCCTCAAACTGGGAACGCCATGACGTGTTCCCGCAATTTGAAATTTGGCATATGAAAAAACGAAATTTTAATTCGCAGATGAGCAGAGTCAGTGTTGGTTTGTTGGCTGGTGTTCTGGTGCCCGGTGCAGCCTTTGCCTGCGCCTGTGGTTGTGGCGTGTTTGATGTGGCGACCAGTTCCATGTTTCCCGAAGGTTCCGGTGGAACGGCGTATCTTAACTACGACTATCAAAATCAAAATCATAACTGGAGCGGATCATCCTCCGCACCCAATGCCAACAATGACGACAAGAGAATCGAGACGCACTTCGTCACGCTCGGTTTGCAATATATGTTCAACCGCAGTTGGGGCGCGCAGGTTGAACTTCCGTTTGCCAACCGCACGTTCGACAATGCCGGCAACGCGAGTTCGCTCAACTGGACCAGCCTCGGCGACATCCGGCTCAAGGCCATTTACACCGGCTTCTCCGACGATCTGTCCAGCGGCCTCACCCTGGGTGTCAAGCTGCCGACCGGCAGCTATAATCACACTGAAGCGATGGGGGATATTGATCGCGACACCCAGATCGGCACCGGCAGCACCGACCTTTTGCTTGGCGGGTTTCATCGCGACCAGTTCGGCAGCACGTACTGGAACTGGTTTATCCAGGCGGAGCTTGACGCACCTGTTTTGAAGACAGGTGAATACCGTCCCGGCATCGAGGCGGATGCGGCAGCAGGGATTTATTACGATGGCCTGTCGTTGGGCCGCGTGAAAATTTCGCCGGTCGCTCAAATCATCGGATCGTGGCGCGGGCGCGACAACGGCGCCGCCGCGTCTCCGAACGACTCCGGCTACCAGCGTATTTTGCTCTCGCCGGGCATCGAATTTAATCTCCACCCGGTGAAATTCTACGCCGATGTTGAAGTTCCTGTTTATCAAAACATGACCGGCAACCAGCTCGTCGCGCCGGTGTTGTTCAAGGTGAGCTTAAGCTATATGTTTTGAAGGTGCCGTTGGAATCCGATCACCCTGCCAGCAATGAACCCGCCCCGGGCGGCGAGGAGAAACTGTTTCTCGGCATCGTCGTCGCGCTGGCGGTCATCGCCGGCCTGGGCAGCTGGTTGGCCGTGGCCGCGTTTTCGCACAAGGAAAAATTGCGGGGCATCGAGCCCGACCATGCGCGGTGGCTGGAGGATTTTTCTTTCACCGACAGCGCAGGACGCACGATCACCCGCCAGGATGTAAGCGGGAAGGTTCTGGCCGTGAGTTTTTTGTTCACGAGCTGTTCGCTGACGTGCAAGGAAGTGAGCCACAGCATGTCGGAGATACAGCGGCTTACGACCAATGCGCCGGATGTGCGGCTGGTGTCGTTCACGGTGGATCCGCGTTCGGACACGCCGCCGGTGCTGGCGAAGTGGGGAGCGCGATATGGCGCAGATACGAACCGCTGGTATCTGCTTACCGGCGACCAGGGGCAATTGCTCAACCTGATCGGCACCAGCTTTCTGACCACGGAGACGAACAACCCGTTCAACTCGATGCCGGGAAATTTTGGTGGTACGGAACGCATCGCCCTGGTGGACAAGCAGGGCAGGGTGCGGATGTTTTTTGACGGGTTGAGATTGGAAACGCCCGCGGCGGCCGCGGCGGAAATCGAACAGTTGCGGAAGGAAAATTGACGAGCGTATGAGGTTGAAATTTTTATTGCTGGGCGGGATGCTGGCGGTTGCGGGATGCGGGCAAAAACCTGCGCTTCATCCGCCTCAATCATCCACTGTGCAAGCCCCGGCGGTAAAAATCTATGATGTTCGTGGCGTTATCCAGCAGATTTCTCCGGATTTGCGCAAGGCGACCATCAAGCACGAGCAGATTTCCGGCTACATGGGAGCCATGACCATGGATTTCAGGGTCAAGAACACCAACGAACTGGCCGGGCTCGCGCCAAATGACGAGGTGACATTCAAGCTGGCGGTTACCGAAAACGACGACTGGGTCGAGGGGCTGCAGCTGGTTGCGCACCACATCACCGAAGTCACGGACCACACGTTCACCTTTCACGTGCCGACGCCGGAATTGAAGCCGGGTGATGTGCTGCCGGATTATGAATTTACGGGCGAAGACGCGAAGCCGTTCCGCTTTTCTGATTATCGCGGCAGCGCGGTGGCGTTCACGTTCTTCTTCACGAGCTGTCCACTGCCGGAGTTCTGTCCGCGCATGAACAAAAACTTTGCCGAGGCCCGAGAGATCATCCGACAACAGCCCGATGCTCCCGCCAACTGGGAGCTGCTCTCGATCTCCTTTGATCCGTATTTTGACAAGCCGGAGGTCCTGGCCGGTTTTGGAAATTTTTATCGCAACAACGACACCAACCGCTGGCGGTTTGCCGTGGCGTCCACCAATACGCTGGCCGGACTGGCGCCCAAGGTGGACCTGCATTTCTGGCGCGAGGCGGGTTCCATTTCCCACAACCTGCGCACGGTGGTGCTGGATGCAAATGGGAAAATTTTCTGCCAGTTTGATGGCAATGACTGGACGCCCCAGGAGTTGGCAGCCGCCGTCATCAAGGCGGCCAAGCAGAAATAACAACGACCCTACGTTCAAGGGAGGTTGCCGGCAAAATCTTGAAATCCTTCAATTTGAGGTGACATTAACCGGCACGATGGCGTGATTTGCCCTTTTTTGGATGGGAAAACTGAAATAGACTACGAGCATGAATTTGACGGAACAGATGACGCGACTGGCCAAACAGGCCAAGGCGGCGTCGCGCGAACTCGCCAAGCTGACCACGGCGGAGAAGAATGCCTGCCTGCTGGCGATGGCCGCGGCGCTGGAGCAGAACGCCGCCGCCATCAAGAAGGCCAACGAGCTGGACATGGAGTTTGGCGCGAGCCACGGACTTTCGAGCGCAATGCTGGACCGGCTCAAGCTGGACGACAAACGCATCGCCGGCATGGCGAGAGGCTTGCGCGAAGTTGCGGCATTGGGTGATCCCGTCGGGAAGATTTTGGATGAACGCACCCGGCCAAACGGTTTGAAGCTGCAAAAGATTTCCACTCCCATTGGTGTCGTGGTCATCATCTACGAATCGCGCCCCAATGTGACGGCAGATGCGGCGAGCCTGTGCTTCAAATCCGGCAATGCCACGATCCTCCGCGGCGGCAAGGAGGCGTTGAACTCCAACCAGATCATCGCGCAGACGATGATCGAGGCGGGCAAGATTGCCCTTCGCGGCTTTCCCGAAAATGCCATTCAGGTGGTGCCCACACCGGATCGCGAGGCGATACCCATCCTGCTTTCACTCACACAATACATCGACCTGTGCATGCCCCGCGGCGGTGAAAGCCTCATCCGCGCGGTGGCTGACTGCTCCAAGGTGCCTGTGATCAAGCATTATAAGGGCGTTTGCCATGTCTTTGTGGATGCGGAGGCCGACCTGAAGATGGCTGAGGAGATTGTGATGAACGCCAAGGTCCAGCGCCCCGGCGTTTGCAATGCGGCGGAGACGTTGCTGGTGGACAAGGGCATCGCGGATAAGTTTTTGCCCGTCATTGGGGAAAAGCTTTTGGCGAAACATGTCGAACTGCGCGCGGATGACGTGTCGCACGGGGTGTTCAGCACGAAGTTGAAGATTCCGGATTCAAAACTGCGCACCGTGACGGAGCAGGATTATTTCACGGAATACATGGACTACATCCTGAACGTGCGCGTGGTGGACGGCGTGAAGGCGGCGATCGACCATATCAATTTTTACGGCTCGGCACATTCGGACAGCATCGTGACGAAAAATGAGGCGCGGGCGAAGCAGTTCCTGGCCGAGGTGGATTCGGCGGCGGTGTATTGGAACGCGAGCACGCGTTTCACTGACGGTGGCGAGTTTGGCATGGGCGCGGAGATCGGCATCAGCACCGACAAGATCGGCGCGCGCGGCCCGATGGGGCTGGATGAATTGACCAGTTACAAATGGCTGGGCATTGGGAATGGGCAGGTCAGGATTTGAATCATGAAAAAAATATTGCTGCTGGCATGCGGGCTCCTTGTTTTTTCGGCCTTGGCCGCGACCGAGGAGGAAGAAACAACCCTGACCAAGGTGGGCCAGGCGGCGCCTGAATTCCGCGCCACCTTGCTGGATGGAAAAACCTTTGATCTAAAGGATGCCAAGGGCAAGGTGGTGCTGGTGAACTTCTTTGCGACCTGGTGCGGGCCGTGCATGGAGGAGATGCCTCATCTGCAGGACCAGATCTGGAACCGGTTCAAAGGCACGAACTTCGTGATGGTGGCGATTGATCGCGAGGAGTCAGAAGCGGTGCTTCAGGCGTTCCAGGCGAAGCACCAGTTCGGGTTTCCAATCGCCACCGACACCAAGCGGGAAGTGTATTCAAAATTTGCCACAAAATTCATTCCCCGTAACATCCTCATTGATGCGAAGGGAAACATTGCCTTTCAGTCGATGGGCTACAGCGATGCCGAATTTAAAAATTTGATCGCTGCCGTTGAAAAAGCGACCGCCAGATAGCCCTTTTTATCAAATTTGCCCGCTGTCCGGACAAACTGATTCAGCTATTTGTCAGGCCGGCAATCATGCGGTACAGTGGCCCACCAAAATGGAAACCGAAAAAGCCGCCCAACAGGCAAAGTTCATCCGTGATTCGATTCCCGCCGGCGGTTTGTTTGCCGGGTTGGAATGGAAAGTTTCACCCACGCCATTTCCGCTGGGGGAAAAACTGGCGGATGAGATCGAGTCGCTGGGGCGGGTGTTGTTGCAATTTTACCGGGCGGTGAACCTGCTTTACCGCAAGAGCGCCGAAGGGAAACAACCGGAATGGGTGGCGCGTTGGCTGGACTTGGGCAAGCCGCGTGAGTTGATTGAGCTGCAGCGTTCGGCCGCGTTCAAGAACGATGTGCCGCGGGTCATCCGCCCTGATGTTCTGCTGACGGAAAACGGCATCAGCATCACAGAACTGGATTCAGTGCCGGGTGGCATCGGCCTCACCGGCTGGCTCAATCAAACTTACACCAAAACCGGTGCGGAGGTCTTGGGCGGTGCCGAAGGGATGATCCGGGGATTTGAATCCATCTTTGGCGATGCGAAGCAGGTTCATATCATCGTGTCGGAGGAAGCCAAGACCTACCGGCCGGAAATGGAGTGGGTGGCCACCCAAATGACGAACGGCAAATTCCGAATTCACGATTCGGGATTTACGGGTTTCAAGGACGGCGATGCGGTCTATCGTTTCTTCGAGCTGTTTGATTTGCCGAATGTGGCCAATGCGAAGCGCATCTTTGAACTCGCATCGGAAAAGAAGGTGCGGCTGACGCCGCCGCCGAAGCCGATGTTTGAGGAGAAGATGCTGTTCGCGCTATTGTGGAACCGGAACCTGCAACACTTCTGGCGGCAAGAACTGGGTGAGGGTTTTCTGGCGCGGTTGAAAAAGGTCATTCCTTATACCTGGCTGGTGGATCCAACACCGTTGCCACCGCATGCCGCGTTGCCGGGCTTGGAACTCACGGACTGGTCGCAGCTCAAGGCGCTGTCGCAGAAGGAGCGCGACCTGATCTTGAAGGTGTCCGGGTTCTCGGAAAACGCCTGGGGTGCTCGCGGGGTCTATCTGGGCAACGACCTGTCACAGGCGGACTGGAGCGCGGCGGTGGATGCGGCGCTGAAAAATTTCGAGACCTCGCCGAGCGTGCTGCAGCGTTTCCATAAGCCATCGCAAGTGGATACGAGCTGGTTTGATTTTACCAAGAATGAGGTGGTGCCGATGAAAGGCCGGGCTCGGCTGTGCCCGTATTATTTTGTGAGCGGGGAAGGGGATGCCGCGCGTCCGCAACTAGGCGGTGTACTGGCGACCATCGTCCCGGCGGATAAAAAGATTGTTCACGGCATGACGGACGCAGTGCTGGCCCCGTGTTCCGTTTGAGGAACGTCGTCTACGGCTGTTTGCCATCGCCCAGCCAGAGCAGGCTGTCAAGAATCAGGCGGTTCTGGGTGTCATTATCAAAGGTGAAGGACAACTCCTTGTTGGTCTTGTGTTCGTAGTCCATGTCGTTGTGGCCCATGTTGACGTAGACCATTTTGTATTTTTTGTTGGTCCAGACGACGGGATAATAGCCGCTGTGCCAGATCTCATATTGCTTGGGGCCGGTGCCCAGCGGGAAGCTGGCCGGGTCGATGGAGAGAAGGATTTTGATGTCGGAGTTCGTCCGCAGATCGTTTTCCCAGCGATACCATTCATTGGGGGAGGATTTGAACGTTGCGGGCAGATTCCGCGAGGTCGGATGCGACGGATCTTCGACTTTTAAAACCGCCGAGGTGGGCCGCCAGGTGTTGCTTTTGTACTGGCCGGAGCCGAGAAATTGGTTGTGATACCAGTCCCAATTTTGGGGATAATCCGAAGGGGTCAGGGCAAACCCGGCGAAGTGGAAGCCCATCCATGCGCCGCCATGCGCCATGTAATTTTGAAAGGCTTCGCGCTGGGCGGGCTTGTCGGGGCGGGTATCCAAAAAGAGAACAACCTGGTACTGCGAGAGGAATTTTTCATTGAGGTCATCCCAATTGGTCGTCGCATCGTAAGTGAAATCATTGGTCGCGGCGATTTGGGGGAACCAACGATTGGCCTCATGCACATAGCTGATGTGGGCCAGATCGCTTTTGCCGGTGTAAAACGCAATCACCTTAAATTTGGCCGCCTGGCAAGCGTCGAGGCTGGCCAGAAGGAGGCTGACAACCAAAAGTGTGATGAAGTTGGGCAGGTTTTTCATGCAGTTGGGTTGATCAATGAATCAGCACACGGTAAAAACGCGCGGTGTTGACGGTTGGGTCGCTTACGGATTTTGTGGAGTTATCGCCGGGAACATCTGTCAGCGGGTTCCAGCCGGCATTGGCGAGGCTGTCCTTGTATTGCACCTGATAATTGAAACCGGATTGCGAGGGGAACGAGATGGTGACGTTGGTACCGCCGGCAACGGCATTGGCACCAAACACCGGCACCAACATGAGGAAGTTGGCATTGCAATCGGCGGTAGCGGTGGTGGGGCGGGCGAGTCGCAGCGTGTTGGTGGGACCGGTCAGGGTGACCATCGCCAAATTTCCAAAACTGTCTTTCAAGGGAATGTAGTTATAGCTTTCCCAAGCGGTGAGCGGGATGGAGAAGGTCCCGAGGAGATTGGTGGTCTGGTTGGTGGTGCCCCAGCCGCCGGTCACGCGGTAGAGCGTACAGGTCGTGGCAGAACTGCCGGCTGAGAGCCGAGCGTAGATATTGTAACTGCCCGGCGGGTAATGCCGGGTGTAGTTGGCCCAAGCGCCAGCGCTGAAATAGCCGATGCTGTAGTCGGAGAAGCCAGTACCGGAATAGGCCGGGCGTAGGGTGTCGCCATTAATTTCCGTGTCCATGCCAGATGGCCGGTAAAGGAAGGTGCCTCCGAAATTGACCTGTTTGGTGTCGATATTCGTCAGCGCACCCATGCCTGCGTAAGCGTTGGTTTGAAAGTTGTCGATGTAATGTCCCCCGCCAAAATCATAGTCCTCCGCTTCCCAAGTGTAGTTGGCCGCGCTAAAGGTATCGAACGACCTGGTGGTGGTGACGAGGTAGCCATTCACGTCGGTCGCGGTAATGACTGCGGTGTAGACGGTGTTTGGGAGCAGCGGAACGCCGATATTCCAGTTGGTGGTCGAGCCGTTAAAGTTGAGGTTTGTCACCAGCACGCCGTTTAAGGTCACGCTGATGTTGTTGGAGAGGATGCCGACGGCGGAGACCGCATTGAACGCGAGCGTATTGGTGGATTGAAACCCGCCGCCGGCCGGGGATATGTTATTCAAGGCCGGTAAAATGGAATTGGAATACGCGAACGAGGCTTGAAAGGTTTGGCCATGGGAACCGCTGACGTTGACGGATAAAATGATTTGCGGCGACAACTGCATAACCGTCACGCCGGGATCCGCCGCGATGGTGCCGGTGGCGGAACGGTTGAGGGTCACGGTGATGGCGCCGTTGTTGGTCTGGGTGGGGTCGGCAACACCCACGGCGATGCTGTTGGAGCTTTCCAGCGTGATGACGGAGGATTTGTTGTTTACTGAAATCAGGTCGGCGGTGCGGGTGCCGTTGGTCCAGAAATTCGCGGCGACGACACCAATGGACATTTTTTTGACAGCCTGGACGAAGGGCGTGTTGGTCAGGATGAGGATATCCGGATTCAGCGCATAGTTGCTGACACTGGTGGTGCTGAAATTCGGCAGGATGACGTAGGAGTACGCGGAATTGGTCGGCAAGAGGCCGTGGTTGAACCAAAGTTTCAGGTAGTTGTCCGTGTAGGTAGTGGAGTCGTCACCGGAATTGATGTCGGACCATTTGCCGCTGGTGGCGAGGAAGCCGGCCTGGAGATTGTTGCTCGAGCCGGCGGGGAAATAATAGCCACCCACACCGCTTAAGGCGCACCATGATGGTGTGATGTTGGGCAGATTCGTGCTCCAGCCGACCGTCGGGGTGATGGCCTTTCCGTTCAGTGTGAACGTGCTGGTGATGGGTGAGCCCAGCCGGCGATTTTCCGCCGTGGTATGAACCTCCGCCGGTCCGCCGCAGGTGATGCCCGCGCCAAGGCACACAATTTCATTATCGAGCATGAACCAGGATTTTTTGCCGGTCAGCGACGTGTTCCATGAATGCATCGACATCCCGGCAACGCCATAGGTGCTTTTCACCTGGGCACCGCCGGTCCAGTTTTGGTCCGTGGTCTGGGCTTCGCCGGCGGAGTTGGCGTGGGAATTGGTTTCCACGGTCGTGCCGGGCAGGTGATAAGGATCGACTGTCGGCCAAAAATCGCCGGCGAACTGGGTTTCATTATTGCCGAGATAAAGATAGGTCATGCCGTCGCCGGTGAACCAGCCGTGCAGGTTGCCACTGTTGATGGATTCATAATTGGCGATGCGGCTGGAGGACATGCTGATGCCGAACCCAAAGCCATTGCGCAGCGCGACCACGCGATCCATCGCCGGGAAATGAAACTGGCCCGGCGGGACTTGTGGCGAGTTGGCCCAGTTCGTAATCGCAGCAGCGGTGCTGGCGGGAGCAAATTGGGCAATGCTGCGGGCGGCTGAAATCGCGCCGGAACCGTCGCTGGACGCGGTTTCGTAAGACCAAGAAACGATCCGCCCGCGGACCATGTCCATCATGACTCCGTGATAGATGAGCGGCTCAAATGACTTGATGACCCAGTTGTAAACATTGGTCAAACCGGTGTCCGTGATCTGCCAGGCCGAGCCTTGGAACAGATCCACGATGGTGGGGATATCACCCAGCAACACGAGGCCATAATGTCCGTTGTAGGCGATGTTTCCGTGGAACACAAACGAGCCGTCCTGGTAAAAGCCATCGCTGCTGCTGACGTAGGCGAACACGGGGCTTAAATTATTTGTCGCCGTGGTCAACAGGCCGGCATTCTTGCCCAGAATTGCCCGGATGCCCACGACCAGCACCTTGTCCGCCGTGTTGGCACCGGTCATCCAGCCAAAAGTTGCGCCATTGGCGGGATAGCCGACAGGACTGTAATGATCCACCGCCGCGCAGTAGTTGCTGATCTGCGTGCTCGTCAGGGCGGGATACAATAAAACCTCGGTGTTGTTCAACGCCTGCGGTCCGCTGTCCTCCCAATGAAACCAGTTATTATACTCCGTGGCGGTCGTGGTGTAGACATTGGTGTTCATCCAGTCCAGCCCTCCGGCCACGGCTGCCGCCAGGCTGGCGTTGCCTTGCAGCGAACTGCCGGGCGTCGCCCACGCGAGCGCCATGGCTTGCAACCGTTGGTAAGTGGAAACGATGTTGGCGGATACCGAGCCGAAGGGCAGGTCGCTCCACAGATAGGTGCGCGTGGGGCTGGTGTTCATGGAACTCCAGTAGCTGTTGGCGGTGCTGGCGACACTGGAGGGGCTGGAGCCGTTGTTGACGAGGTTGGACTGCCAATACAGCCGCAAGGTGTCAAACTGGTCGGCCCGCAGACTCATCGCAAGGGTAAGGACAAAAAAAAGCTGTGCCAATTTCATGCGGTGATGTAATAGATTCACATATCGAATGGATGAAGTCATCCCCCTCGAAAGAGGGATGGCTTATCACCTGCATATATAGACAATGAG